>JARRNI010000060.1:0-11194 GCA_037385125.1 Pseudolabrys sp. | reverse complement strand
TGGTGGTGCCGATCGTGGCGCCCGCGCTGTTGAAGATGCCGGGCGTCGATCCGGTCTGGCTCGGCATATTGATGGCGGTGAACCTGCAGACCTCCTACATGCACCCGCCGCTCGGGCCCACGCTGTTCTATCTGCGCGGCGTGGCCGCGCCCGAGATCACCACGCGGCACATCTATGCCGGCATTATTCCCTTCGTGCTGATCCAGCTTTTCGCGCTCGTCGTGCTATGGTTCGTGCCGCAGCTTGCCACCGCGCTGCCGCACGCGCTCTACCGCTAAAATACAAAGCGCTCTAGCACCACCCACAACCACGTCACCCCCGCCGCCGACAGCGCGAGAAAAATGGCCGCCGAGCCCATGTCCTTCACCCGCTTGATGGTGGGGTCGACCTCCACCGTCGCGCGGTCGGCCAGCTTCTCGATCGCGGTGTTGAGCAGCTCGACGATCAGGACGAACAACAGCGTGCCGATCAGCGCGAAGCGCTCGCCGGTGTCGCTTGTCAGGTAGAAGGCGAGGGGAATGCCCACCACCAGGAGCGCCAGCTCCTCGCGGAACGCCGCTTCCGTGCGCGCGCAGGCGATCAGCCCGTGCCAGCTGTTGATGGTCGCCTGCCAGACCCGCTTCACCCCGCCTCCGCCCGATTCGTGTTGCCGCCGGCCCGCACGCTACGCGGGCGCTTGGCGCTATTCCATAAGGCGGGTGCCCACGTGTATAAAGCCTACTATGAAAGCTGCCGATCTCTTCGATCTCAAAACCCACGTCGCCCTGGTGACCGGTGCCTCCTCCGGCCTGGGCGTGCAGTTCGCCCGGGCGCTCGCCGACAACGGCGCGCATATCGCGCTGGTGGCGCGCCGCGCCGAGCGCCTCAAGGCGCTCAAGGACGAGATCGAGGCGCGCGGCGGCAAAGCTATTGCAATTGAGGCCGACGTCACCGACCGCGCCGCAATGAGCCAAGCCTTCGACGCTGCCGAAAAAGCCTTCGGCACCGTCACCGTGCTGGTCAACAATGCCGGCATCGCCATGGCACCCGCCCGCGCCGTCGAGGTGCCGGAAGAGGAATGGCGCAAGGTGCTCTCGGTCGATCTCGACGCCCTGTTCTATTGGTCGCAGGAGGGCGCCCGCCGCATGCTGGCCGCCAAAAAACAGGGGTCGATCGTCAACATCGCCTCGGTGCTCGGGCTCGGCGTCGCCAAGGGCGTGGTGGCTTATGCGGTGGCCAAGGCCGCCGTCATCCAGGCCACCAAGGCGCTGGCGCTCGAGCTCGCCTTCAAGGGCGTGCGCGTCAACGCCATCGCGCCTGGCTGGTTCCTCACCGAAATCAACGACGACTATCTTAACAGCGAGGCCGGCACGGCCATCAAGCGCGACATCCCGATGGGCCGCTTCGGCGCCGAGGGCGATCTCGACGGCGCGCTCTTGCTGCTTGCGTCGGACGCCGGCAGCTATCTCACCGGCCAGACGCTGGTGGTCGACGGCGGCCAGGTCATTCAGATTAAAGGGTAGAGATCATGGACTTCACCCTCTCCCCTGACATCGAAGACCTGCGCCTGCGCACGCGCGCTTTCATCGCGGAAAACGTGCTGCCGCTGGAGGACGACCCGGAGAGTTTCTCCGACCACGAGAACATTCCACCCGCGCGGCTTGAGCCGGTCCGGGAGAAAGCAAAACAGGCCGGCATCTGGGCGCCGCAGTCGCCGAAGGAATATGGGGGCATGGCGCTGCCGGTGGTCGCCTGGGCGGCGATCTACGAGGAAGCCGCGCGCTCCATCTTCGGTCCGCTCGCCATCAACTGCATGGCCCCGGACGACGGCAACATGAACCTGCTCTCGAAGGTCGGCACGCCCGAGCAGAAGGAGACGTTCCTGAAGCCGATCGTCGAGGGCAAGGTGCGCTCGTCCTTCGTGATGACCGAGCCCGCGCCCGGCTCCGGCTCCGATCCCGGCATGATGCTCACGCGCGCGGAGAAGCGCAACGCCCGCTACATCATCCGCGGCCGCAAGTGGTTCATCACCGGCGCCGACGGCGCCGAGCACTTTATCCTGATCGCGCGCACTTCCGATGACATGCGCCGCGGCCTCACGGCCTTCCTCTATCACAAGGACCAGCCCGGTTGGCGCATCCTGCGCCGCATTCCGATCATGGGCCCGGAGGAGCACGGCGGCCATTGCGAGATCGAATACGACGGCCTCGAAATCCCGCAAGAGAACGTCTTGATGAACGAAGGCGACGGCTTGCGCGCGACGCAAGTCCGGCTCGGCCCCGCGCGGCTGACCCATTGCATGCGCTGGCTCGGATTCGCCAAGCGCTGCATGGAGATCGCGCAGGAATATGTCGACCGTCGCGAAGGCTTCGGCATCAAGCTCGCCGACCGCGAGAGCGTGCAGATCAAGTTGGGCGAGGTGGCGCAGCAGATCGAGATCGGCCGCCTGCTCACCATGCACGCGGCCTGGAAGCTCGACCAGGGCGGCCGCGCGCGCAAGGAAGTGTCGATGGCCAAGGTGCAGGTGGCCGACACGCTGCATCTGGCCTCCGACGTCGCCATCCAGCTCAACGGCGCGCGCGGCTATTCCAGGGACACTATTCTGGAATGGGTCTACCGCTACGCCCGCTCCGCGCGCCTGGTCGACGGCGCCTCCGAAGTGCACAAGATGGTGCTCGCGCGCTTCATGCGCGAGGAGGAGCGCGACTTCTGGAAGTGGGGGTAGGGCTCAATAGTGATTGAGCCCGTGACTCACGGCTGGCACTGCGTGCTGCCTCTCCCCGCTGGGGAGAGGGTTGGGGTGAGGGGGCTCCGATACTCACTTGACGCCGTAACCCCTCACCCGACGCGCCATAGCGCGTCGAAGACGCGCGTTAACGCGCTTATGGTGCGTCGACCTCTCCCTACGGGAGAGGTGAAGCGAGCATGCGCCTCGGCCCGCTTTGAATTGAAACAAACTTCATCCAGAGAGGGAAATAAGATCGCGCCTTACCCGCCCTTGCAGTGCACGGCGATGTCGACGCGCCGGTTGGTCACGTCGGGGGTCTCGTCCGGCGTCCATTCCTGCAGCTTGCGCTCGCCCCAGGCGGTCTCGGTGATCTTCACCTGCTCGCCGGCGAAGGCGGCTTTCAGCTTTTTCGCCACTTCGTTGGCGCGCCGCTGCGAGAGATCGTGATTGACGTCGTCGCTGCCGACCGTGTCGGCGTGGCCGGCCACCGCGACCGTGCAGCCCTTGCGCCCTTTCAGGATCGCGCGCAGCTTCTTGGCGATCGTCGCCGCCTGCCCATTGTCGTCCAGGCCGCCGATCTTCTCGAACTGCACGCTCATCGGCGGAGCGACGCCGGCCGCCGGCGCGGCTGCCGTCTGCCGCGCGCGCGCGGCGGCGGACGGAGACACGTAGAATACCACCAGATCGTCCGCGACCTTCTTCGGCGCCGATGCGGCCGCGGGCGCCTGCTTCAGCGCGGCCACCGTGTCCTTCAATTCGGTGCGCGCCGACGACGCGCCGGCAAAGCCGTTCTTCACCGCGGCCTGCAGCCCGGCCAGCGCCTTGTGCGTCTCGTCCAGCGCAGCCGCATTGGCGGAAACGCGCGCGCTCAGCGCCTCCGCGGTCTGCTGGATCTTGGCCAGCGAGGTCTGCACCGCGTCCAGCTTGGTCGCCGCATCCTTCAGGCCGGCTTGCGTGGCATTGTCGGCGAGTTGCCCGTCGTTGGTCGCGATCTGTTTCTTGTTGGCCGAAAGTTGGTCCTTGACAGCCGTAAGCTGCGCCGCGTTGGCGGCGAGCTGCTCCTTGTTGGCGGCGAGCGTGTCCTTGACCGCGCCGACGGCATTCTCGATGCGCCCGAGCGCCGCGTCGCGCGCCGTCTGGTCGGCGCTGCGCGCATCGCCCGCGTGCGCGAGGTCGGTCTGGATCGCTGCCAGCGCCGCCGTCGCCTTGTCGAGCTTGCCGTCGAGCGGGGCCAGCCCCGCCTTGATGCTCGAAAGCGAAGCCTGCTTCTGGATGTCGCTCAGCGCGTCGTTGGTCTTCTTAATCTTGCCGTTGAGCGTCTCGATCTCGCTGGCCGTGCCTTGGAGCGCCTTGGTGGCGCCCTCGAGCGACGGCAGTTTCTTGATCGCGGCGAGCGCCTCGTTGTTCGCCTTCGTGAGCTTGGCGGTGAGGGCGACGTTGTCGTCCGCGATCGCCTGGGCGAGCGCAGCGTTGTTCTTGTCGAGCTTCGAATTGACGGCCGCAATACGCGCGTCGAGATAATGCCGCGCGTGCGGCATTCCCCATTTCACGGCCGCGAAGCCCGCGGTCGCGATGACAACGGCGGTCGCCAGCGCGGCGGCGACGGCGGACGTGAGCCAGCTTTGTTTTTGTTCCCCGAGCATCGCTGCAATCACCATTCATCGTAAAGATGCGAGAATATACGCTCACTTGCCGAGCGCAAGTGTGCGGCGCAACAGCGCGCGTCACGTTGCCGATGAAAAGCTTTGCCGCCGACTTAATCCCCGCGTGATTGCCCACAAGCCGTTGAAAACACGCGACCCGCGAAAAACTTATCCCCGCTCGCCAAACCGCTCTTATCTTCTCGGGCATCCCGCCTCGTTACCGAGGGGTGTCTGCAGCATCTTCAGACACGGGGCGGGGAGCGGTGGCCGGAGAATGACGCTTCGCTGGAGATGCGGCGAAGCCGTCCGGCGGTCCAAGCCGCAGGCGCTCCGGCCCGCCCACGCCGCGGGCCGCCAAGCGGTAGTTTGGCGCTCCTGCCGAAAGGCGAGGCGCCTGAAAATGGAAGCCCACCGGGGGCCTTGCGGAGCAAGCCTATAAATACCGCGCGCGGGACGCCTTGGGACTGGCGGACTTGCGGCAATACCGGTCTCGATAAGCCTCGATGTCGCGAGGCGTCGAGGCCCGCGGGTCCCTCCGGGCCCGCGAGCGTCCCGCGCGCCCTCGGTACTATCGAGAGCGGGCGGCTTGTCGCGCCGGAGCCCGAAGGGCGAAGGCGAAAAAGGAAGACGGGCCTACCCGGGGCCGGCATAAGAATACGGGCGATGACGCGCGGCTACTTGAAAATCGGATCAATTGGAGCAACGCGCGCGCCAAGAAATCTGCTGTCATCGTCCGCGAAGGCGGACGATCCAATACGCACGACGCTGTCCGTGATTACTAGGTCCCCCGCATTCGCGGAGGACGACAGCCGCGGCTCACTTCGCTTCGATCAGCCGCACCGGCTTGCCGTCGAGCCAGGCGCGGATATCCTCGACCACGTCGGGAAAATAGCGCGCGTAGTTCTGCTCGCTCACATAGCCGAGATGCGGCGTGATCACCACATTGTCCATGCTGCGGAACGGATGCTCGCGCGGCAGCGGCTCCACGTCGAACACGTCGAGGCCGGCGCCGGCAATCGTGCCCGCCTGCAGCGCCGCGATCAGCGCCGCCTCGTCCACGATCGGCCCGCGAGAGGTGTTGATCAGATAGGCGCTGTTCTTCATCAGGCCGAGTTCGCGCGCGCCAATCAGTCCGCGCGAGCGATCGCTCAGCACCACATGGATGGTGACGATGTCGGCTTGGGCGAAAAGGTCGTCCTTGCTCACATAGTCGGCGCCGCCTTCCTTGGCCTTGTCCGGCGTCAGGTTCTGGCTCCAGGCGATCACGTTCATGCCGAAAGCTTTGCCGACGGCAGCCGAGCGCCGGCCGAGCTTGCCGAGGCCGAGCACGCCGAGCGTCATGCCTTCGAGGTCGCGGCCGAGCGTCACCTGCCACAGCGCGCCGCGCTTGAGCCGCGCGTTCTCGAAGCCGATGCCGCGGGTGAGCTCCAGCATTAGCCCGAAGGCGATGCCGGTGGTGGGCGCGCCGACGCTGCGGGTGCCGCACACGGTGACGCCGCGCTCGGCCGACGCCTGCAGGTCGAAGGAATTGTTGCGTGCGCCGGTGGTGATCAAGAGCTTCAGCTCCGGCAGCGCCTCGATCACTGCGCGCGGGAAAGGCGTGCGCTCGCGCATGCCGACCACGATGGCAAAATCCTGCAAGGCCTGGATCGCCTCGTCCTGGTCGGCGAACGGCTCGTTGAACACCTTGAGCTCGACGTCCTGGGCGATCGGCGACCAGTCGGCCAGCGTCAGCGCCACGTTCTGATAGTCGTCGAGAATGGCAGCCCGCATGCTCATGTCGTTTCCCCTGCCGCTACGCGCTCGCAAGCAGCGGATTCACCACAGGGCGAAGTCTCCGACAAGCAGGGGGTCACAACTTCAATCGTCATTCCGGGTCCGGCCCCTTCGAGGCCCTCGCGGAACATCAAACCGATTGGGGTCAGGTGGCAGCAGGGGAGGCGTTCTTGGCGTGCCAGGCCGGGCCGGGCCCGCGCATATAGTGGCGCTCGGGCCGGTAGCCGTTGAACAGGCGATGGCTGACACCGTGCCAGAACCCGTCGAGGGCGTGGCCGATGCTCGCGAAGGGATGGGCCAGCAGCGCCGCCGCGGATCCGGAAAAGGTCAGAATGGCGCGAGTCATGACACTCAAGTCCCACCAGGATGGGCGCCTTTTCGCCCGCTCGAACCTTGGTCGCAGCGAGCGGCGGCCAGGTTCATGGTTGGTGATGATGACAGCGCATGGTTAATGATGGGTGCCGGAATACCGCGGCGGCGGGGAGAATTAGCGGCCAGGCTTTCCAAATTTTTACCGCCGATGCCGCGATGCCGAATGGCGAGGCGCGCCCATCTCCCGCCTGTCATTCCGGGACGACCGCGAAGCGGTCGGGCCCGGAATCCAGAGCCACGCGCGAAGGCTCTGCCGTGTCGCCCTGGATTCCGGGTTCGCGGGCTGCGCCCGCGCCCCGGAATGACAAGAAAGGACGACCCGCGCTTGCCCTTTGGCCGTGCTCTCGCTACATGAGCGGCGAATTTCCCGACAAGGCGTGCGGATGCGTGGTCAGCGCGTGCGGCCGGATTCGGGCTGCAAACGGGGTTTCAGAGGTCCAAGAAGCCAAATGAACGGTCGCCAATTCATCTATCACATGCAGGGCCTGTCCAAGTCCTATCCGGGCGGGCGCAAGGTGCTGGAAAACATCAATTTGTCGTTCTACCCGGACGCCAAGATCGGCGTGCTGGGCGTCAACGGCGCCGGCAAGTCGACCCTGCTGCGCATCATGGCCGGGCTCGACACCGAATATTCCGGCGAGGCCTGGGTGGCGGAAGGCGCCCGCGTCGGCTTCCTGCCACAGGAGCCACAGCTCGACCCGGACAAGTCGGTGCGCGGCAATGTGGAGGAGGGCGTCGGCCCCCAGCGCGCGCTGCTCAACCGCTACAACGAGCTGGCGATGAACTATTCCGACGAGACCGCCGACGAGATGGCGCGGCTGCAGGACATCATCGACGCGCAGAACCTGTGGGACCTGGATTCCAAGGTGACGCAGGCCATGGACGCGCTCAACTGCCCGCCCGACGACGGCGACGTGTCGAAGCTCTCCGGCGGCGAGCGCCGCCGCGTCGCGCTCTGCCGGCTGCTGCTCGACCAGCCCGAGCTGCTGCTGCTCGACGAGCCGACCAACCATCTCGACGCCGAGAGCGTGGCCTGGCTGGAAGGCCACCTGCGCACCTATCCGGGCGCCATCCTGATCGTCACCCACGACCGCTACTTCCTCGACAACGTGACGGGCTGGATCCTTGAGCTCGACCGCGGTCATGGCATTCCCTACCAGGGCAACTATTCGTCCTGGCTGGTGCAGAAGCAGAAGCGGCTGGAGCAGGAGGGCCGCGAGGAGGCCGCGCGTCAACGGACATTGGCACGCGAGCAGGAATGGATCGCCGCCTCCCCGCAGGCCCGCCAGGCCAAGTCGAAGGCGCGCTACCAGCGCTACGAGGACCTGGTCAAGCAGGCTGGCGAAGCGCGCGCCCAGACCGCGCAGATCATCATACCGGTCACCGAGCGCCTCGGCCAGAACGTGGTCGACTTCGAGCACATCTCGAAAGGCTTCGGCGACAATCTCTTGATCGACGACCTCACCTTCAAATTGCCGGCCGGCGGCATCGTCGGCGTTATCGGCCCCAACGGCGCCGGCAAGACCACTTTATTCCGCATGATCACCGGCCAAGAGAAGCCTGACAAAGGCTCCATCACCGTGGGCGAGACCGTGCATCTCGGGTACGTCGATCAGTCGCGCGACACGCTCGACGGTTCCAAGACCGTATGGGAGGAAATCTCCAACGGGCAGGACCTGATCCTGCTGGGCAAAAAGGAAATGAACTCACGCGCCTATTGCGCGGCCTTCAACTTCAAGGGCGCCGACCAGCAGAAGAAGGTCGGCCAGCTTTCCGGCGGCGAGCGCAACCGCGTGCACCTCGCCAAGATGCTGCGCTCCGGCGCCAACCTGCTGCTGCTCGACGAGCCGACCAACGACCTCGACGTCGACACCCTTCGGGCACTTGAAGAGGCGCTGGAGGATTTCGCCGGCTGCGCCGTCATCATCAGCCACGACCGCTGGTTCCTCGACCGCATCGCTACGCACATGCTGTCGTTCGAAGGCGAGAGCCACGTCGAATGGTTCGAGGGCAACTTCGAGGACTACGAGAAGGACAAGATGCGGCGGCTGGGCACGGACACAATCATTCCGCACCGACTGAAGTATAAGAAGTTTACGCGGTGATCGCTTAGAGCTGATCCTGCTGGAGGACGGCGATGTATTTCTCCCAGCAAGCTCTAGCAGTCTGCTGAAGAACCCCCTCGCCATAGCAAGGGTTTGCTGATTCAGTTTTCGAGGATGAATCGGCGGAGGTTGGGATGCGCGGAGCATTTGAGGATCAGGGCAAGCTGTTTTCGTACGTGTCGCCGGAAGCCCGAGTGCCGGCGAACCACCCGCTGCGCCGGATTCGCGCGCTGGTGCGCGACGTACTGGGCGAGCTGAACCGCAGCCTGTCGCGGCTCTACGCCAGCGAAGGCCGTCCGTCGATCCCGCCGGAACAGCTGCTGAGCGCCCTGTTGCTGCAAGTTTTCTACGGCATCCGGTCGGAACGCCAGCTGATGGAGCAGTTGGACTACAATCTTCTGTATCGCTGGTTCGTGGGACTTGCGCCCGACGATCCGGTCTGGGACCCGACCACCTTTACCAAGAACCGCGCCCGGCTGGAGAACGGCGAGGTATTCGCCAAGTTCATGAGCAAGCTTCTCAATCATCCGCAGGTCAGGCCGCTGTTGTCGGACGAGCACTTTTCGGTGGACGGCACGCTGATCGAGGCGTGGGCCTCACAGAAGAGCTTTCGCCCCAAGGATGGCTCAGGCGATGGCGACGGCGGCGCCAACTTCCACGGCCAGAAGCGCAAGAACAACACCCACGCCAGCACTAGCGATCCCAACAGCCGGCTCTACCGTAAGGCCGCCGGCCGCGAGGCGAAGCTTAGCTATATGGGCCATGCCACGATGGAGAACCGGCATGGGCTGGCGGTCGCCGGCATGGTCACGCTCGCCACCGGCACGGCCGAGCGCCGCGCCTCCGAGACAATGCTCAAGGCCAAGGCCAAAGAGACCGGCAGGCGCATCACGGCGGGTGAGGACAAGGCCTATGACACCGCCGATCACGTGGCCAAGCTGCGCGCTCTCAACGTCAGCCCCCATGTGACGCAGAACGACAGCCTCACCTCGACCGGCAAGCGCCGCCGCAGTGCCATCGACGGACGCACCACGCGGCACGATGGCTACAGCATGTCGCAATCGCGCCGCGCCATGATCGAGTGCATCTTCGGCTGGGGCAAGCAGCACGGCACCCTGCGCAAGACCAAGCACCGTGGAGCCACCCGCGTCGCGGCCGACTTCCTGCTGAACCTAATCGCTTATAACCTTATCCGCATCCCGAAATTGGTTGCGGCGTAGGCAGCAGAGCAAGCAGAGCCTCGAAGCCGCCGTCAGCCGTCAATACCCAAGCAAAACAGCCTGAACAGACCCTCAAAAATGAAAGCAATTCACATGTTTCCGAGTTTTTCTGCAGACTGCTAGATGAAATGAAACAAGCTTGCGAAGCTATTGGCGGCAAGTACGAAAGCTTGTTGATGAAATTTGTGCTGCTACCGCTCAAAGATGTGACCGCGAAGGAATATGCAACACAAGGATTCCCTCGGCGCTTAGGCATCATGGCTCATTGTATTCACAACGTGTTCTCTACGTTGCCTCCTGAGAAGGAGGAGATACCCTCGAAGTCACAGATATTTGACGCCACGGTGAGGTTGCAAGCGTTTCTCGTAAATGCATTCGGTTGCATTGATAATCTCGCCCGAATTTGGATTCATGAGAAACCTGTCACAACAACGCGAGGTAAACCGCTTCCAAAAGGCGAGATTGGGCTTGCGGTGCACCATACTCGGGTTCGAGAATCGCTGTCCGAAGCGTTTCAGAAATATCTCGAGAGTCTCGACGAGTAGCTGACTTTTATGGGCAATTTTCGGCACGCGCTTGCGCATAGAATTCCGTTGTATATTCCTCCCGATACTATTCGTCCGGGAGACGAAGCGGCTTACAAAGAGATTGAAACTAAAATGGTAGAAGCTTCGATCAGGGGAGATCTTGCGGAACATGGTCGCCTAGCTGAAGAACAGAAACAAGCTTAAACGCTTCCTGCCTTGGATGCACCATTCTTATCTTGAGAAAGGGAGGCCGGCAGTGTTCCATCCGCAGCTTCTTGCGGATTTCCACACCATCGAGGAGCTGGGACTAAAGATGTACGACGAACTCAAAGGGTTGTCTCAGTAGAATTGTTACAGTGGACGCTTCTATGCCCGACTGGGACTCCCGCCAATATCTCAAGTTCGAAAGCGATCGCACGCGGCCACCGCGCGATCTGTTGGCGCAGGTGCCGCTCGAGCACGCGCGCAAAATCGTCGATCTCGGCTGCGGGCCGGGCAATTCAACCGAGCTTTTGGTCAAGCGTTATCCCGATGCCCAGGTGATCGGGCTCGATTCGTCGCCCGACATGTTGCGCAAGGCGCGCGAGCGCCTGCCGGCGCTGAAATTCATTGAGGCTGATATCGCGCAGTGGCGGCCGGAGCCGGACACCGATCTGCTGTTCTCTAACGCCACCTTCCAGTGGGTGCCAGATCACCCCAGCGTGCTGAAGCGTCTGCTGGAAGCGCTGCCGAAGGGCGGCGTGCTGGCGGTGCAGATGCCCGACAACAAGACCGAACCGACGCATACGCTGATGGCCGAGGTCGCGCGCCAAGGCGGCTGGCTGTCGGCGGAAACGGACGAGCA
>JARRNI010000059.1:0-13325 GCA_037385125.1 Pseudolabrys sp. | reverse complement strand
GCATTGAGGATGGGCGTCGACATCAGCGACCCGTAGACGCCGCCGTTCGAGATGGTGAAAGTGCCGCCCTGCATTTCCTCGCTCTTGAGTTGGCCGTCGCGCGCGCGGCGGCCGAAATCGGAAATCGCCCTTTCGATCTCGGCCAGCGACTTCAGATCCGCGTCGCGCACCACCGGCACCACCAGCCCCTTCGTGGTGCCAACCGCGACGCCGATGTGGTAGTAGTTCTTGTAGACCATGTCAGTGCCGTCGATCTCGGCGTTGACGGCGGGGATCTCCTTCAGCGCCTGAATGCAGGCGCGCACGAAGAAGCCCATGAAGCCGAGCTTCACGCCATGCTTCTTCGCGAACAGCTCCTTGTACTGGTTGCGCAAGCCCATGACGCCGCTCATGTCGACCTCGTTGAAGGTCGTCAGCATGGCGGCGGTGTTCTGCGCGTCCTTCAGGCGGCGCGCGATGGTCTGGCGCAGCCGCGTCATGGCCACGCGTTCTTCTCGTGATTGATCATCAGGCGGCGAGGGCGCGCGCATCTGCGCGCTTGGCACCGGCGTCGGCTGAGAAGCGGCGCGCTCGATCGCCGCCATCATGTCGCCCTTGGTGACCTGGCCGTGCTTGCCGGTACCCGCGACCTTCGTGACGTCCACGCCGCTTTCAGCCGCCATCTTGCGCACCGAGGGCGGCATGGCGGGCGGCGCGCCGGCAGGAGCGGCCGGCGGCATTTCGCGTGGGCGTGGCTGCTCGGGGCCGGCGCCGATCGGCTTGGTCTTGTCGGTCTTCTGATCGGGCGCGCCGGTGGCGCTGGCGGCGGGCTTGGTGGCCGTGGCCGGCGCCTGCTTGGCTGCCGCGGCGCCGTCCGAAATCTGGCCGAGCAGCGCGCCGACCGCGACGGTGTCGCCGTCCTTGACGGCGATTTCGGAGAGGACGCCGGCGGCCGGCGCCGGTACTTCCAGCGTGACCTTGTCGGTCTCCAGCTCCACCAGCGGCTCGTCCACCGCCACCGCATCGCCGGGCCGCTTGAACCATTTGCCGACGGTGGCTTCGGTGACGGATTCGCCCAGCGTGGGCACGCGGATGTCGGTCATGGTCTCAATCCGTTCCATCTCTCGCCGCGGTCATCATCCGCGAAAGCGGATGATCCGTAACCACGGCAGCAAACGTCTTCGATACCGGGGTTACTGGGTCCCCCGCATTCGCGGTGGACAACTGCTTCTATTCATCCCAGCGCCTCGTCGAGCAACTGCTTGAGCTGCGCGAGGTGCTTCGCCATCAGCCCGGTGGCGGTGGCAGCCGAGGCAGCGCGCCCGGCATAGCGCGCGCGCGGCTGCGCCGCGCCGATTTGGTTGAGCACCCAGCTCAGGAACACGTCGACGAAGAACCAGGCGCCCATGTTGCGCGGCTCTTCCTGGCACCAGACCATCTCGGCGTGCTTGAAGCGCCCGAGCTCGGCCACCAGCGCCTTGGTAGGGAACGGATAGAGCTGCTCGAGGCGCAGCAGATAGATGTCGTCGATGCCGCGCTTCTCGCGCTCCTCGTAGAGGTCGTAGTAGACCTTGCCCGAGCACATGACGACGCGGCGGATCTGCTCGTCCGGCTTGAGCTTTACGTTTGACTCCTCCGGCGCGCGCTGCGCGTCGTCCCAAAGCATGCGGTGGAACGAGGTGCCGTTAGTCATGAACTCGAGCGGCGAAACCGCGCGCTTGTGGCGCAGCAGGCTCTTCGGCGTCATCAGGATCAGGGGCTTGCGGATCTCGCGCTTCAATTGTCGGCGCAGGACGTGGAAGTAGTTGGCCGGCGTGGTGCAGTTGGCCACCTGCATGTTGTCTTCCGCGCACATCTGCAGATAGCGCTCGAGCCGCGCGGAGGAGTGTTCCGGCCCTTGTCCTTCGTAGCCATGCGGCAGCAGGCAGACCAGGCCCGACATGCGCAGCCATTTGCGCTCGCCAGACGAAAGGAACTGGTCGAAGATCACCTGGGCGCCGTTGGCGAAGTCGCCGAACTGCGCCTCCCACAGCGTGAGCGCCTTGGGCTCGGCGGTGGAATAGCCGTATTCGAAGCCGAGCACGGCCTCTTCCGACAGCATGGAGTTAAGCACCTCATAGCGCGCCTGGCCGTCGCCCAGCTCGTTGAGCGGCGTGTAGCGATCCTCGGTCTGCTGGTCGAACAGCACTGAGTGGCGCTGCGAGAAGGTGCCGCGCTCCGAGTCCTGGCCGGACAGGCGGACCGGATGGCCTTCTTTCAGCAGCGAGCCGAAGGCGAGCGCTTCCGCGGTCGCCCAGTCGATACCTTGGCCGCTCTCGATCGCCTTGGCGCGGTTGTCGAGGAAACGCCGGATCGTGCGGTGGACGTTGAAGCCCTCCGGCAACTTGGTGATCTTCTCGCCGATGTCACGCAACACGGCGGCGTCGACGCCGGTATTGCCGCGACGCGGGTCGTCGGCTTCGTGCGAGGGCTTCAGGCCCGACCAGCGGCCGTCGAGCCAGTCGGCCTTGTTGGGCTTGTAGCCCTGTGCCGCCTCGAATTCCGTGTCGAGCCGCACGCGCCAGTCGGCGCGCATCTTCTCGACCTCGCCTTCGGTGACGACGCCTTCTCCGACCAGCTTCTTGCCGTAGATTTCCAGCGTCGTCGGATGCGACTTGATCTTCTTGTACATCAGCGGCTGGGTGAACGAGGGCTCGTCGCCTTCGTTGTGGCCGAAGCGGCGGTAGCAGAACATGTCGATGACCACCGGCTTCTGAAACTGCTGGCGATATTCGGTCGCCACCTTGGCGGCGAACGTGACCGCTTCCGGATCGTCGCCATTCACGTGGAAGATCAGCGCCTCGATCATCTTGGCGACGTCGGACGGATAGGGCGACGAGCGCGAATAGCGCGGATAGGTGGTGAAGCCGATCTGGTTATTGACGATGAAATGGATCGCGCCGCCGGTGCGGTAGCCTTTCAGGTTGGACAGGCCGAAGCATTCCGCCACCACGCCCTGCCCAGCGAAGGCGGCGTCGCCGTGGATCAGGAGCGGCAGCACCATGGTGCGCTCTTCCGGCGTGGCGCCGTGCTGATCCTGCTTGGCGCGCACCTTGCCGAGCGTGACCGGGTCGACGATCTCGAGATGCGACGGGTTGGCGGTGAGCGACAGGTGCACCTTGTTGTTGTCGAACTCGCGGTCGGACGAAGCGCCGAGGTGGTACTTCACGTCGCCAGAGCCTTCGATCTCGTCCGGCGTCACCGAGCCGCCCTTGAACTCGTGGAACAAAGCGCGGTGCGGCTTGCCCATCACTTGCGTCAAGACATTGAGGCGGCCGCGATGCGGCATGCCGAGGCAGATTTCCTCAACGCCGAGATTGCCGCCGCGCTTGATGATCTGCTCGAGTGCCGGGATCAGCGACTCGGCGCCGTCGAGACCGAAGCGCTTGGTGCCGGTGTATTTGACGTCGAGGAATTTCTCGAAGCCTTCCGCCTCGGCGAGCTTGTTGAGGATGGCGCGCTTGCCCTCGCGGGTAAAGCTGATCTCCTTGTCGCGGCCTTCGATGCGCTCCTGGATCCAGGCCTTCTGCGCCGGATTGGAGATGTGCATGAACTCCACGCCGAGCGTCTGGCAGTAGGTGCGCCGCAGGATGCCGACGATCTCGCGCATGGTGGAGAATTCGAGCCCCAGCACCCAGTCGAGATAGATGCGTCGGTCCATGTCGGCTTCGGTGAAGCCGTAGGAGCGCGGGTCGAGCTCCGCCTCGTCCTTCGGCGGCTCCAGCCCGAGCGGGTCGAGATTGGCGTAGTAATGGCCGCGCATGCGGTAGGCGCGGATCAGCATGAGCGCGTGGATGGAATCGCGCGTGCCCTGCATGACGTCGGCGGATGTAAGCTCGACGCCCTTGGCCTGAGCCTGGGCTGAGATTTTCTCGGCCAGACGCTGTTCGGTTTCCGCCCATTGCCCGTCTAGCGCGGCGACCCACTCGCCATTGGGGCGCGGCGGCCAGTCGGGCTTTTTCCAGGAGGGGCCGCGCGCCTCACGGGTGACGGCGGCGGCCTCGTCCTTCAGGCCCTGGAAGAAGGCTTGCCATTCGGCGTCTAACGAGCCGGGGTTCTGCTGGTAGCGGGCGTAGAGGTCTTCGATGTAAGCGGCATTGCTGCCGTAGAGGAAGGAAGTGCGGGCAAAGGCAGTGTTGGCGTCCTGGCGGGACATGGTGGCTATCCTGGCGCGGCAATATACGCGTTTGTGCGGTGCATGAACGGTGCCAACCGCCGACATCGCCCCGGCTCCAGCGGCAGACCTGCTTTAACCGCTATTTATGACGCGAGTAAGCCTACGAAAGGCCTAACGGCTGAATCAGGATTTCAGTACTTCCACCAGTGTCTTGCCAATGCGGGCCGGCGACGGCGAAACCTTGATGCCGGCCTCCTCCATGGCCGCGATCTTGGACACCGCGTCGCCCTTGCCGCCGGAGATGATGGCGCCGGCGTGACCCATGCGGCGGCCGGGCGGCGCGGTGCGCCCGGCGATGAAGCCGACCATGGGCTTCTTGCGGCCGCGTTTGGCCTCATCCTTAATGAACTGGGCGGCATCCTCCTCGGCCGAGCCGCCGATCTCGCCGATCATGACGATCGACTTGGTTTTGGGGTCGGCGAGGAACATCTCCAGCATGTCGACGAATTCGGTGCCTTTGACCGGATCGCCGCCGATGCCGACCGCGGTGGTCTGGCCGAGCCCCTCGGCAGTGGTCTGGAACACGGCCTCATAGGTGAGTGTGCCCGAGCGCGACACGATGCCGACCGAGCCCGGCTTGAAGATGTTGCCCGGCATGATGCCGATCTTGCATTCGCCAGCGGTCATCACGCCCGGGCAGTTGGGGCCGATCAGGCGCGATTTGGAGCCGGAGAGCGCGCGTTTGACCTTGACCATGTCCATCACCGGGATGCCTTCGGTGATGCAAACGATGAGCGGGATCTCGGCCTGGATCGATTCACAGATGGCGTCGGCGGCGCCGGGCGGCGGCACGTAGATGACGCTGGCGTCGACCCCGGTCTTCTCCTTGGCTTCGGCGACCGTGTCGAAAACCGGCAGATTGAGATGGCTGGAGCCGCCTTTGCCGGGTGAGGTGCCGCCGACCATCTGGGTGCCGTAGTCGAGGGCGGCCTGCGAATGGAAGGTGCCGTTCTTGCCGGTGAAGCCCTGGCAGAGGACCTTGGTATTCTTGTCGATGAGGATGGGCATTAGTGACGGCCTCTCGGCTCGTTACCTCCCCCTGAACGGGGGAGGTCGGCGCGCCAGCGCCGGGTGGGGGGCAATCCTGAAGCGCGTAGTTCGGCGATCTTCGCCGCGATTACTTCCAGCACGCCCGGCAAGTCTTGAGTGACATCGGAATTCCAAAAGCGCAGCACTGTTGAGCCTCGGCTGGCGAGCCAGCGCGTACGCTCAGTGTCGCGCATCGTGTGCTGCGCGTGCTGGCCACCGTCAAGCTCGATCACGAGGCGCAACGCGGGTGCATAGTAATCAAGAACGAAATTTCCCGCCGGATGCTGTCGCCTGAAATCGACGCCGAGCTGCCGATTGCGCAGCTTCTGCCAGAGACGCATTTCGACTTCGGTACTGGCTCGGCGGAGGTTTCGCGCGCGCACGGTCTTAAGAGACGTTCGGTTAAAGCGCGAGCTCGCTTTGACCCCCACCCGGCTCGCTTCGCGAGCCGACCTCCCCCTTTCAGGGGGAGGTGACCGCGTGGCATCGCCTGAGGACACTCGCGCCGCCATCACACCGCTTCCTTCACCGCCTTGACGATCTTCTGCGCGGCGTCGTCGAGGTCGTCGCCCGAGGTGACGTTGAGGCCGGAGTCGGCGATGATCTTCTTACCGAGATCGACATTGGTGCCTTCCAGCCGCACCACCAGCGGCACCTTCAGGCCCACTTCCTTCACCGCCGCCACCACGCCCTCGGCGATCACGTCGCACTTCATGATGCCGCCGAAGATATTGACCAGGATGCCCTTCACGTTGGGATCGGAGGTGATGATCTTGAACGCGGCGGCGACCTTCTCCTTGGTGGCGCCACCGCCGACGTCGAGGAAGTTAGCGGGCTCCGAGCCGTAGAGCTTGATGATGTCCATGGTCGCCATGGCGAGCCCCGCGCCGTTGACCATGCAGCCGATGGAGCCGTCGAGCGCGATATAGTTGAGGTCGTATTTCGACGCCTCGGTCTCCTTCTCATCTTCTTCGGTCAGGTCGCGCAGCGCCACCACGTCCGGATGGCGGTAGAGCGCGTTGTCGTCGAAGCCGACCTTGGCGTCGAGGCAGACGATCTTGTCGTCCTTGGTCACCACCAGCGGATTGATCTCGAGCAGGCTCATGTCCTTCTGCGTAAAGGCGGCATAGAGCTTGGGCAGCAACTCGCCCACCTGCTTGCCGAGATCGCCGGAAAGCTTGAGTGCCTGCGCCACCCGGCGGGCATGATGCGGCATGATGCCGGTGGCCGGATCGACGGAAAAAGTGAGGATCTTCTCCGGCGTCTTGTGCGCCACTTCCTCGATCTCCATGCCGCCTTCGGTGGAGACGACGAAGGTGACGCGCGAGGTCTCGCGGTCGATCAGGGCGGAAAGATAGAATTCGCGGTCGATCGCCGAGCCTTCCTCGACGTAGAGGCGATTGACCTTCTTGCCCTGCGGGCCGGTCTGATGGGTGACCAGGGTCGCGCCGAGGATGCGGCTCGCCTCCTTCTTCACGTCGTCGACCGATTTGACCACCTTGACGCCGCCGGCCTTGCCGCGGCCGCCGGCGTGGATCTGCGCTTTCACCACCCAGACCAGGCCGCCCAGCTCGTTCGCGCCCTTGACCGCCTCGTCGACACTCATGGCCGGGATCCCACGCGGCACCGGCACGCCGAATTCGCGCAAGACGGCTTTGGCTTGGTATTCGTGGATGTTCATTAGCTCTGTCCCTAGCGCCTCGTGTCCCGGACACGGTGGAGCGCGAAGCGTTAGCGTAGCGGTGCACCGCTGATCCGGGACCCAGCTTAAATTGTTCAACCGGGGTCCCGGGTCTGCGGCTCACCACATCGTGCTGCGCCGCGCCCGGGATACGCGACTCTTAACCGACCAAATTCGGCGCGATCTTCTTGCAAGCCTCCACCAGGCTCTGCACCGTCTTGGCGGAATTCTCGAAGGCGGTGCGCTCGCTGCTGGCCAGGCCGATCTCGACGATACGCTCGACGCCCTTGGCGCCGATCACCACCGGCACGCCGACATAGAGATCGTTGACGCCGTATTCGCCGTTGAGCCAGGCGGCGCAAGGCAGCACACGCTTTTTGTCGAGCAGATAGCTTTCCGCCATGGCGATGGCGGAAGCCGCCGGCGCGTAGAAGGCCGAGCCGGTCTTGAGCAGGGCGACGATCTCGCCGCCGCCATTGGCGGTGCGCTTGACGATCTTCTCGATGCGCGCCTGCGTCGACCAGCCCATCTTGACGAGATCGGGGACCGGAATGCCGGCCACGGTGGAATAGCGGATGAGTGGCACCATTGAGTCGCCGTGACCGCCGAGCACGAAGGCATTGACGTCCTGCACCGAGACGTCGAACTCGTCGGCGAGAAAATAGCGAAAGCGCGCCGAGTCGAGCACGCCGGCCATGCCGACCACCTTCTGCTGCGACAGCTCGCAATATTTCTGCAGCGCCCACACCATGGCGTCGAGCGGATTGGTGATGCAGATGACGAAGGCGTTGGGCGCGTATTTCTTGATGCCCGAGCCCACCTGCTCCATCACCTTGAGATTGATGTCCAGCAGGTCGTCGCGGCTCATTCCCGGCTTGCGCGGCACGCCGGCGGTGACGATGCACACGTCGGCGCCTTCGATGGCGTCGTAGGTGTTGGTGCCGGAAAACTTGGCGTCAAAACCGTTAACCGGCGCGGACTCGGCGATGTCGAGCGCCTTGCCTTGCGGAATGCCCTCGGCCACGTCGAACATGACAACGTCGCCGAGCTGCTTGAGGCCGATGAGGTGGGCGAGGGTGCCGCCGATCTGGCCGGCGCCGATCAACGCAATTTTCTTTCGCGCCATGGGGAAATCTCTTCGGATTGGATGCTGCCGCGGAGCGCGGCCAAAGCGAGGTGACGAAGCGTGGTTAAACGCTCTGGTGCGCTGCGGCAAGGGACGGAACGGCATGGCGGCCAGCCGAGGCGAGCCATCTTGTATACATTATACCAACACCGCGCGCTGCGAGAGTCCAGAGACTTCTTGCTCCTCTCCCGGCTTGCGGGGAGTACTGAACATCACCGCTTGCGCCTTCCCATGTCCTGCATAATCTCGAGCTGAATCTGCTGGATCTCCGCCAGCCGCTCCCATTGCCGGTTGAGCAGGTGGTCGATCTTTTCGTGCAGGTGGCGGATTTCCAGCTCCGCCTTGAGATTGACGCGGAAGTCGTTCTCCGAACGCAGCCGGTCCTTCGCCTCCTGCCGGTTCTGGCTCATCATGATGATCGGCGCCTGGATGGCGGCCAGGCACGACAACACCAGATTGAGCAGGATGAAGGGATAGGGGTCGAACACGTCGCGTGAAGCCGCATAGACATTGAAGCCCATCCACGCCACCAGCACGGCGAAGAAAATGCCGATGAAGGTCCATGAGCCGCCGAAATCGGCGACCGCGTCGGCCACCCGCTCGCCGATCGTACGACGACGCTCCCAGGTCGCCTCGACGTCGCGGCTGACCGTGGCTTCGCGCGCCAGGCTTTCCACCACCTGCTTTTCCAAGTCCGATAGTTCACCGCGTTCGCTCGCCAGCAGATGGGCGACGTAGCGGGTGCGGTAGTCGTTGACGTGCCGCTCGCAGATGGGGTCGTTCGGTTTGAGATCGGGGTAGTCGGCGGCGATCAGGCTGGCAATCTCGGGCCGCACGGCGTCGAAGCGCACCGGCGCGCGTGCGTCCTTGCCGCAGATCGGGCAGCGCGGACGCGGCCGCTTGCGCGGCGCCGCGGCGGGCGGCCCCGCGCTGGAGGGGTCGGGGGCTTGGTCGGGCGATTGATCTGACATGGGGCAGCTCCGTCAGCACTAGCTTAGCCGGTTTTGCGCAAAGCGCCGCCCCCGCTCACGTCTCGACGATGCCGCTGGTATCGCCCGAGTCCGCGCGCGCGCGGGTGCCGTGCGGCAGCGAGAGATAGTCCTCGGAGCGCATCTCGATCAGGCGCGATGCGGTGCGCTTGAACTCATGCGCCTCGTAGCCTTCGTCGGCGAGGTAGAGATCCTGCGGCTCGGCGGCGGCCGAGGCGATCAGCTTCACGGCGTGATCGTATAGCGTGTCGATCAGGATGATGAAGCGCTTGGCCGCATTGCGCTGCGGGAAGTCCATCACCGGAATGTTTTCGACGAACAAGGTATGGAAGTCGCGCGCTAGCCTGAGATAGTCGTTGGCGCCGAGCGGCTGTTCGCAGAGCTGCGCGAAGGCAAAGCGCGCCACGCCGCGCGCCGCGGCCGGCACGCGCAGCACGCGGCCTTGCAGATGGAGATCGCGCGGCTCGCCGTGCAGCAAGCCGGTGAGCTTCTGCCAGGCCATGTCGAGGGCGACCTCGGCGTCCTCGTCGGCCGGCGCGTGCCACGTCGGCACCGCTTCCAATTTCTCCAGCCGGTAGTCGGTGCGGGCGTCGAGCCGCACCACGGCGACATGGCGCTCCAACAGGCGGATGAAAGGCACGAACAGAGCGCGGTTCAGCCCTTCCTTGTAAAGCTCCTCGGGCGCCACATTGGAGGTGGCCACCAGCGTGACGCCGCGCGCGAACAGGCGGGTGAACAGCCGGCCGAGGATCATGGCGTCGGCGATGTCGGTGACGTGGAATTCGTCGAAGCAGAGCAGCGCCGTCTCGTCCGCGATCTGGTCGGCGGTGAGCAGGATCGGGTCGGTGTCGGTAATCTCGCCGAACTTGATCTTGTGGCGGAAGTCGCGCACGCGCTCATGCACGTCGGCCATGAACTCATGGAAATGGGCGCGGCGCTTGCGCGCGACCCGGCTGGTGGCGAAGAACAGGTCCATCAGCATGGTCTTGCCGCGGCCGACCTCGCCGTGGACATAGACGCCTTTCAGCGGGTCTTCGGCATTGTTCCTGCGGCCGAACAGCCAACCGAGCGAGGACGATTTCTGCGCCAGCCGACGGCGGTCGAGCCGCTCTTCGAGCGCGGCCAGCCGGCCGGCCAGCTTGGCCTGGGCGGCATCGGCCTCGATCTCTCCTGCAGCGATCAGCGCCGCGTAGCGGGTGGCGAAGGTGTCCGACATAGGGAACTGGCGGATGGAAGCGGTAAGGGGTGGCGGCAGGCTGAGACCTAGGGCGATGCGCCCCGCCTGTAAAATGGACCTATGCCCGCGCGGTCTCCCTGCTGCGCAATAAACATGCGGTAAGTCCCTGACCAGCCATGCATTTTCCGCGAGTGAGCCCTGCCGGGGCCGGGCTCCAGTCTTTATTTTGTTGCAATGCACCATATATATGGCACCGGGCGATTCGAAGCCCGCAAGCGATCAAGGACAAGGGATCAAGGAAACGACCGAGCCGGGGCCTCACCACAAGGAGACCGGCCAATGCCCGAAGCATTGCCTTTGCCCGACGGCGGCGCCATCCGCAAATTGTGGGTGGGCGAAGCATCGGCCTATCGCGACCATCTGCTGCGGCTCGATGGGGAAAGCCGGCAGCGGCGCTTTTCCGGCGCCGTGTCGGACGAGTTCATCGCCCGCCATGCGGCAAGCGCCTTCGATGCCGGTGCGGTGGTGCACGGCTTCTTCGTCGACGGCGCCCTGCGCGGCGCGGCCGAGCTCAGGCCCTATGGTCTGGGGCTGGCGCGCGAGGCGGAGGCGGCCTTCTCGGTCGAGCAACCGTGGCAGAGCCACGGCGTGGGCAGCGTGCTGCTCGAGCGCACCCTGCTGTCGGCGCGCAACCGCGGCATCAAATCGCTGCACATGCACTGCCTGGCGGAAAACCGCCGCATGCAGCAGCTCGCGCACAAATTCGAGGCCGACCTGCATTTCGATTTCGGCAGCGTGGTGGGCGAGGTCTACCCGCTGCGCTACACCGCACTGTCGCTGATGCGCGAGGCGGTCAACGACGTGCACGGCGTGTGGGCGGCGATGCTGGAGGCGCAGTCGGGGATGTTGAGGGTGGCGTGAGCCCCGTCAGGCGCGCATTCGACTTTCCGTTCCCTCCCCCTGAAAGGGGGAGGGTCAGGCGCCTTTCAGGGGGAGGTAAGAGAAGCAAGTCACGCACCCAACGGATAGCTCGCCTCCACCACATAGGGCCCGCCGCCCACCGAGGAGCGCGAGGAAAACAGCACGAAGCGGTCGACGCGGAACGGCGCGGTGCGGAAGAAGCCGCGCAAGGCGAGATAGTCCGCCACCTGGCGGCTGGAGGAATCGCGCAGGCGCGCCAGCGTCACGTGCGGCATGAACTTGCGGCCTTCCGGCTCGAGCCCCATGCGCTGCAGCAGGCGCTCCTGCTCGGCCTGCGCCTCGATCAGCGCCGGCGACGGCGCCACCTGCGCCACCACCGCGCGCGGCTTTCGCCCGCCGAACGAGGTCAGGCCCTCCATGTGCAGTTCGAAGACGTCGCGCTTGATGCGGCCGAGCATGTAGGCGACGTCGCGCGCGGTCATCTCGTTGACGTCACCGATGAAGCGCAGCGTGACATGGTAGTTCTCCGGATCGATCCAGCGCGCCCCCGGCAGGCCGCCGCGCAGCATGGATAGCGCCTGCCCGAGGGCAGCGGGAATCTCCACACCGGTGAACAGACGCGGCATCGCTACGGCTTTCCGTTCACGTCCCGCGCGCGGTGCGCGCCCGGGCGATCAGTTTTTCGACCTTGGGCAGGATGCCGGCCACGATCTTGTCGACGCCATCCGCGGTGGGGTGCATGCCGTCGGCCTGGTTCAGCTTGGCATCGCCGGCGACGCCCGCAAGAAAGAACGGATAGAAGACGACGCGATGGCTGGCGGCCAGCGCTGGATAGATGGCGTCGAACGCGCGCACGAAGTCGGGCCCCATATTGGGCGCCGCCTTCATACCGGCGAGCAGGACCGGAATGTGGCGGACGGCGAGCCGGTCGAGGGTTTTGCCGAGCGCGGCCTTGGTGATCTTGGGATCGATTCCGCGCAGCATGTCATTGGCGCCGAGCTCGAGGATCACCCCGTCGGTGCCCTTCGGCACGGACCAGGCCAGCCGGTCGAGCCCGCCATTGGCGGTGTCGCCCGACACTCCGGCATTGATCACGATGGCGTTGATGCCCTTGGCCTTGAGCGCCGCATTAAGCTTGGCCGGAAAGGTGTTGTCGGCCCCCAGTCCATGGCCGGCGGTGAGCGAATCTCCCAGCGCTACGATCCTGACCGGCCTTTCGGGAGGTATCGCCGGGGGGCCGGCGGGCGTCGCTACCTCGGCAGGCTTGTCTGCCTGGCCGGCGGGCGCGGCGAGCGCGGGCACGCCAAGCAAGGCCAGGGCCACGAGCGCAGCAAGATGCTGGACCGGACCGGGGCGGTTCCCATATGAGCGGGGTCGCGAACGGAAAGGCCACATGACCGACAACTCCCAGGCGGGGCCGGCGATCGCGCTTGCCGGCGTCAATCTCTCGCTCGGGCAAGGCGCCGCCCGCGTCCATATTCTCAAGGACATTGACCTCAGTATAGCCACCGGCGAGGCGGTCGGGCTGGTGGGGCCGTCCGGCTCGGGCAAGTCGACGCTCCTAATGGTGATGGCCGGCCTGGAGCGGGCCGACACCGGCACCGTCGCGGTCGCCGGCGAGACTCTCGACAAGCTCGACGAGGATGCGCTCGCCCGCTTCCGCGGCCGTCATGTGGGCATCGTGTTCCAGTCTTTCCACCTCATCCCCACCATGACCGCGCTGGAGAACGTGGCGGTGCCGCTCGAATTGGCCGGCATTGCCGGCGCGCGGGCGCAGGCGCGCGAGGAGCTCAGCGCCGTCGGGCTCGCTGGCCGGCTCAACCATTATCCGGCGCAGCTTTCCGGCGGCGAGCAGCAGCGGGTGGCGCTGGCGCGGGCACTGGCGCCCAGCCCGGACATCGTGGTGGCCGACGAGCCGACCGGCAATCTCGATGAGGATACGGGCAAGCAGATCATTGATCTTCTGTTCGCCGGCCACGACCGGCGCGGCACCACGCTGGTGCTGGTGACCCACGACGCCGCGCTCGCCGCCCGCTGCGCGCGCGTGGTGCGCATCCGGTCGGGGCATATTGATGGGGGTGTATCGTGAGGGACGCGCGCACCTCGCGGTCTCCCTCCCCCGCTTGCGGGGGAGGTCGACGGCCGAAGGCCGTCGGGAGGGGGCTTGGGGAAGGCGCGATATTCAAAAGCAGCCCCGTGCCATTTCA
>JARRNI010000058.1:0-18349 GCA_037385125.1 Pseudolabrys sp. | reverse complement strand
GCTGTCCGATTGGCGCCGGCTTAGAAGCTAATTTTAGCCGACCGCCTTGGCACGGACGCTTATGCAAACGACGCTGTCCTCCGGTTGGGCGGTGGTCCGACGGCTCGGAGCGCCATGGTCTTGAGGTTCTGCACGATGGCGGCGAGATGGAACTCGTCGCGCGCACCGGAAAGACCCCGCAGTCGCATGCGCTCGAAGCCGTGGTGAATCTTGAGGTGAGCAAAGCGCATCTCGACGCGCTTGCGTTCGTCGCGCGACTTGAGAAAGGTCTTTGTGCGCATCAGCCGGCGCGCCAC
Source organism: Pseudolabrys sp. (assembly GCA_037385125.1). Classification (GTDB taxonomy): domain Bacteria; phylum Pseudomonadota; class Alphaproteobacteria; order Rhizobiales; family Xanthobacteraceae; genus Pseudolabrys. Next base: position 18,053 of record JARRNI010000058.1, on the reverse strand, counting down.
ATCGCGGGCGTCTTCTTGCAGATCGCGAGGAACGTGGCGCGCGGGCGTGTTGGGACAGCACTTCATCTTAAGCGGACAGACATCGCAGTCGAACTTTGAGGCGCGATAGCGTAGCAAGGTGCCATCGTACACGGTGCCAGTGGTGTGTAGGTCCTTGTTGTTGGGGCAGACGTAAACGTCTCGTCGTTTATCCCAGCGAAAGTCGCTACGCGAGAAGGTGCCGTCATTGCGCTCGCTGGCATCGCGAACCGGGATATGCGGTGCGATCCGGCGACCGACCAGCCAACCCAGAAAGCGGCCAGTCCCATAAGCGGTGTCGGCGGCAAGCCGCTTCGGCTTCATACCAAAGCATCGCTCGGTGCGGTCGAGCATTATCTTGGTGGCTTCGACCTCGTCATAAGTGCGCGCTGGCGTCGGCTCAACGTCGACAATGACCCCGTTCTCGATGTCGATGAGATAATTGAGCCCATAGCCGAACTGAACCCGTTTATTGGCCTTGGCGGTCCAGGCCGAGCAAGGGTCGCTCGGCGATATCAGCTTCGGCGGCCTGCGATCCGGATTGGGTTCAATCTCGGCTTCAAGTGCGGTGAGATATTCTTTGACCGCGCGCGTCTGGCGCTCCGGCTCCGCCCATTCGATCTCATCCGGCGCCTTGCCGTGGTAGCGGCTGGCGTTGGCTTCCATCACACTGGCATCGACGGCAAAGCCCTCGCCCCTGACCAGACCGGCGGTCATGCAGGCCCGCACTACGGCCTCGAACACTTGGCGCAGGATGTCGCTATCGCGGAAACGACCATGGCGGTTGACCGAGAATGTCGAGTGGTCGGGCACGGGATCGTCGAGATCGAGCCGGCAGAACCACCGGTAGGCGAGATGCAATTCGACTTCCTGGCACAGTTGTCGCTCAGACCGGATGCCGTAGCAGTAGCCCACAATTAGCATCCGGATCATGAGCTCGGGATCGATCGATGGCCGGCCAATCTCGCTATAGAAAGGCGCAAGCTTGCCCCGCAGCTCCGCCAATATGCCGGTCACAACCGGGTTAATCCGGCGCAGCAAATGGCCCGTCGGAATGCGCTTCTCGAGGTTGAACAAATAAAACAGCTGGCTCTGATCGCTCGTCTGTCGGCCCATCATCGCAATGCCCCGCCGCTGAGATCCTCCAGCACAAGGAATCACTGTTCGCCGAAAGTCACGAGCCCTTTTTCAACGGCATCGCTCAATAGCGGACATCGGCCATGCTTCCCAAGGACGTCTACTAATGGGATGGTCCGGCCGTGCTCCTGCCCCGCCAGCGACAAGGTGGCTGGGGGCGTCATGACGATGAGCGCGCCATGTCGCAGTTGGGTCATTCGCTACATGAGCAGTTGAGCACCGACGTCAGTGGATGTCCGCTTCGCTCCAAAAGCGGCGCAATCGCTGCGTTGCCGCGAAATGACGTTAAGGGCCAATAAGCGACATCGAGAACGATTAGGAACGTTCGGGAAGCGACGCCGCCGCGCGTGGCAATATCACCCTAATTTCGGTGAACTCGCCCGCCTGGGTATCAACCTCGATAGACCCGCCATGTTGCTTGACGATGACATCATGGCTGATCGACAGGCCAAGGCCGGTGCCTTCGCCCGCCGGTTTGGTGGTGAAGAAGGGATTGAATATCTTCTCCTTTACCTCCGGCGGAATACCGGTCCCATTGTCACGAATCCTAATCTCGATGCGATCACCAAGGTTCTTCGTAGCGGCAGCGAGGGTCGGCTCGTAGCCGTCGCTGGCAGCTCCCGTGCGCTCCGTCGCCGCATAAAAGCCGTTCGTGATCAGGTTCAATAGCACCCTCATAATGTCCTGCGGGAAAACGTCAGCTTCCCCGGCGGTCGGATCGAGCGATCTCTCCAGGGTGATGCTGAAGCCCTGCCTCTCGGCCCTAGCCCCATGATAGGCGAGATTGAGGCTCTCCTCGACAAGGGCATTGATATCGACGGGCTGAACCGACTGATGACCTTTAGCACATCGGCGGTCGCGGTCTGCTGCTGCAGCGACTCGCTCAGGTCGTCAGTGCGCTGGCGCAGCTCGTTGAGCAACCGCGCGTTCTCGATTGCGATGACGGCCTGGTCAGCAAAGGTCTGCACTAATTCGATTTGCTTATCAATGAACGGCCGCACTTCTTGCCGGTACAGGTTGATTGCGCCGATGATCTCATCTTCCTTAAGAATCGGCACGTAGAGCACTGTACGCGCGCCGCCGAGATCGACGGCCGCGACAGAATTGGGATTCCCCATCCGGTAGCCGTCGCTTTCGCGGGCATCGTGAACATGTGCCGGTTTCTTGGTTGTTCGCATCACGTTGACCAGGCTCGCTGGACCGGCCGTATGCGTCGGGTGATTACAGCGGTACTCGGCGAACGCTGGCGGGACGCCGATTTCAGCCATCGCGGCCATTAACGCCTGCTTCCATCCGGTAAATGACGCCGCATTGCGCCTCACAGATGAGCATGGCGTTGGCAAGCATCGACTCGAACACCGGCTTGAGCTCGCCTGGCGAGCTTGAGATCACCCGCAGCACCTCGGCGGTCGCCGCCTGGTGCGCCAACGCCTCGTTAAGCTGCTCTCGCAAATCATCGGTGGAGGCAGTGGAGGGCGAGGAACGACGTACAGTTTTGGACGGCCGCCGTGGTTTTGCCGCCTTGCGGGGTCGTTTCTTGACTATCCGACCGGCAGTTCCGGTGCCACGCGCCATGATCCTCTCCGGACTAAAGACCGCCGGATTTTAGGCTAGTGGTTGCTGTGATGCCATGGTCTCAGTTGCCGCAACGCTGCTCGGGACTCGAGGTGGAGAAGCGTTATTGGGTGCTGCTCGGGTGAGCCTCAGGACGTCGCAGATGGGTCACGAGCGTCGCCCTCGGCGACAAGCTGCTGCCCATCGACTGCCGCTATGCCCCGTTAGCGACTATAGTCCTGCGGCGATGCAACATGTCGCTAAGGGCCATAGGCGGTCCTAAGCGGCTGTCGTACACAGCCTCACCAAGCTGCCTACCTCTACGAAGCTCTATCCATTTCAGGAAAGCATGCCGTTCGGTTGAAAATCATTGCCAAAGTTTAACGTGCAACGACTCCGGAAAACGGCAATAAAAATCTGCCGACCGGAATCGGCAACTGAGCGCATCCGTCGCCCCCGCGCAAAGTTGCTTGTCCTGGTCGGCTTTGTTTTGAAGAACAGCTCATAATCATTCGTAGACGGCACATCGCGCCGTGGCTATATTCTGGGCATCCCGGCGGGGGCGATGCCGCCTTACACTCTATGCCTGCCCAACAGCACAATGCGGCACAGCAAATTTGTGCGGCCAATAGCAGAGATGGGTCATTTGCAGACATGACGGCCTGAAATTGTAACGTCCGCTTTGCCCCTGAAAGGGGATGTCAGACGGCGCAATTGGCCTGTCGGCTAAGGGCCATAAGTTGCCATTGCCTGGGGCGCCAAAGTATCTTTGCCTAAGTGGAAATACGGCGAACTTGGACATTGGCAATGGGTGCAGTAGCAGACCCTTTCTCATTTCATCCAGAATTGCGTGACAAGATCTCCGATCCGCTGACGTCGCCCTCTCGTACGCTCACGACAACAAAACTGGCCGCTCTCACAAAGGCACGCGGGTTACCCAGTGGCTGGTGGTATTCAGACAACGAGCGAGAGGCCGAGCGCATTCAAACTCTTGCGGGCCGCCAGGACACCGACCTTTGGATTTTCGGTTATGGGTCATTGATGTGGGACCCGGCGTTTCGGTTTGAAGAGGTGCGGCGGGCTCATGTGCCGGACCACGCGCGCCGCTTCATTATCAAGGACATCTACGGCGGCAGAGGCACTGTCGATGCTCCGGGCCTGATGGTCGCACTTGACAAGGGGCCGGGGTGCGACGGGCTCGTGTACAGAATTTCCCCCGATAACATCGATGAGGAAACGGAAGTCCTCTGGCGGCGCGAAAGAATGGGACCTGCTTATACACCAGTCTTTGTCGAAGCCGTCGCAGCGGATAGTCGTATGACGGCACTCACATTCGTAGCCGACCACCAGGCTACCCTAATTGATGCAAACATCACGCGCGCACAGCAGATAGAGTATTGCGCGACTGGCACCGGTTTCATGGGTTCCAGCCTGGAGTATCTGAGGAATATCTCGACCCAGTTTGCCGCGCTCGGCATTCAAGATGATGGCGTGTCGGAACTGCTGCGCCAAACTGAAGCCCACATTAGTTCGCGACGCAGCCAACCTGATTAGTCATCCTCTTGGTCGTCTTTGGGTCACGAACTGCCCTTTAGGCACTTCCGCGTAATGTCCGGTCATCGCCAAACTGCGGACATTAGCTATTGTGAATCGGCGCGCAATCGTGATCCCCATCCTTACGAGGCTAAGTGACTGAGTGAATGTTTGAATTTGTAAAAAGAGTGGGGTCACGGTTGGACGCCGATGAAATTTCAGAAACCAGTTAAATCGTCAAGAGTTACAATCATTTAAGACCAACGCTAGCGGGGTCCAAGTTGGAAGCCGATTCACAGTTCTGTTTTTCGGGCGAACCAAACATGGCCGAAACAGGCTGACGACGCGAATTACTAGACTCGGACATTAAGCGAGAGCAGCAATAAGCTCCCGACAATTGCGCCGACTTATTAAGCCAATCGAAATTTGACTTACATCAACGGACAAAGTGGATATACATGACATTTTGATTTTATACGCGCGGCATGAGATTAATTCCATGCGCGCGGCGTGAGAATGCCGACTTGGGCAACGGGAATATAGATACCTCAATGAGATCAAGCGTGAGCCGCGCTTTTGCGCGCCGGTAGTATATGAGGCTCGCAGGGCGGGTAGGACGCTCGATTACAGGAGCCGTGAAATGAAACAGGGCATGATGAGTTACGCCGTGAAGTGGACGGTTAAGTCCCTGGCCGCACTCAATCCGCTGCTGGCTATTACTGTTGTTGTCATCGCCTCGACCACATTTGTCGCCGTGGCGTCCGCTTGCAGTCGTGCCACCTATCTCGGTCTTGACGGGATCGTTATCACGACCCGCTCTAATGACTGGTACAGCACTCAGCACTCAAATATTTGGATTTATCCCCGGGGACTGGAACGAGACGGCAACGCCGGGCGCAACTCGATCAAGTGGACTTCAAAGTATGGAAGCGTGACCACCGCCGGATGGGATGCAGCGACGATCGATGGCATTAATGAAGCAGGCCTGGTTGCCAACGTTCTGTATCTGGCCGAGTCGGACTACGGGAAGAGGCGGTGACGGCGCTACGCAAGGAGCCGTTTTACATCGCCGCGCCTAAAACACCCGATGGTCATGCGGGAGTGGCACACCTTGCAATTACTGACCCGAGCGGAGACTCGGCGGTTTTTGAATATCTCAAAGGCCGCCTCCTCATTCATCATGGCCGGCAACATCAGGTCATGACGAATTCTCCCCCGTATGACCAACAGCCCGCGCTCACTGCGTACTGGAAGACCATCGGCGGGACAACGATGCTTCCGGGCACCAATCGGGCAGCGGATCGCTTCGTCCGCGCTTCCTTTTACATCAACGCCATTCCCAAAACGGCAGACATAAACGAAGCTCTGGCGAGCGCCTTTGGGGTCATCCGCAACGTCTCCGTGCCCCTTGGCATCACCACGCCGGGCCAACCCAATATCAGCTCTACGCAATGGCGCGCGGTATCTGACCAGAAGAACAAGGTTTATTACTTCGAGTCGCCTCGTAGCCCCTTCATCTTCTGGATACCGCTCGCCGACGTCAACTTCTCGCCGAATGCCACGACCAAAAAGATCGGTCTTACCGAGGGATCCGTATTGATGGTTGGCGGAAAGCCGTTTGCCGGCAATGCGGCCAAGCTGGGCAAGCCTGCAAAACCTTTTGCGTTTCTGCGGGCCGGCACTGAGTAACACTCCTTTCTGGGAAGAAGGGACGGGAAATCAGGGCCCCGGCGCTAGGACAATCCCGATAAACGTCGACACGCCGTGGTTCACGCGGGTCTTCTGATCGTCGCCATCCAAGACGAGCGCTAGGGCTACGCTGCTGGCCGCCGAGTTGGGCCGGTAGTCCTTGGCGCTGTTTAGTCGCGCTTCGCAGCCTTCTGGTCGCGGCCTGCTGCGGCGGAAAATCCTGCAATGCCGGCAACGACCATAACAACCCATAGAAAAATGTCGGACCACATTGAGGAAACTCCTTTATGGGGCTAGCGGTGCCCTACCACTTCAAACCAGTTCTCCCACCCAAACAGTCGCGGATTACTCGGGCGCTATGATCGGACGCATAATTTTTTTAAAATTGACGCAGAGTCGTCATCCCGCCATGTGCCGGACGGGCGGGACTTGGAGGCGCGAATTGGGTGCAGCATTTATGGGTAGTTTGGCATTTGGCTTAGCCCGACTGCAGACGTACCAGCGGCCAGCCCGTCGCCTTTCGGGATGGCGGGCATTTTCCGAAAATTTACGCCCATCGCGACCCGTGCAGACCATTCTATGCCCGTTCGCTGGCACCGGCATGTCGTTGGGATAGCTCGCGACAGGTCGGGCGGTGGCTCAGTACATTGGTCCCGGTGCAAAGCAGAATATCCAGACATAATCGCCGTTACCGGCGTACCAAACAACGGCATGCCCGGTAGGATTCGGGCCGCTGAGAAGTTGATAGGGTTGGATTTCATAGTCTTTTCCCAGGATCAGGACATGCCATTTCCCCTCGTTTATATAAGCATCGTAAACAGGGTGGGCATCGCTCAGGTCACAGCATGACCAGCCCTCCCTGGTGCGTTGCTGCGCGAACCAATCGCGATACGGCGCGTCGGCGTTCTCTGGCTTCCAGCGCGCTTTGGCCTGCTGCACGACGCCAGCGGCTCCGACCACCAGCACAATGAATGCGATACACAAACAAATAATTTTTTGCATGTGCGCACTTAAGGTTGAGGTTGTCGCCCCTTTATTTTCGCGATCACTTTGCCCCAACTTGTTTCTGAATCGAGCGTCACGGCCTCGCTTTTTGCAATTTTCTCGCTGCACACCACGCACGTAAATTCGAGCGTACGCAGGGTGTCGCGAATCGCCTCAACTTCGCCACCGCGTTCCGTGCATGTCGTTGTATGCGCGAGGAGCATTCGCCTTTAACCCATTTCGTCTGCATTATCGGCCGAGGCGAGGTGAAACGTTTGTGAGTTAGCTCACACAAGCCGCCCTAAAGCCAAGGCCGGCCACGATGTGCTGGCGGCCAGCTCGTCGCCTTGACACTTCGGCAATCTAACTGCGACTCCGACAGAGTGGGCCGTTGCGATAAGGGACAACATGAATGGAATGGAGGAGAACGCGATGGCACCGAGAAAAATAAGCTGCGCGGTCCGTGCCTGGAACCGGAGACCGTCCGCGCCGCGAAGAAAGAGATGGAGCGAGCCGCAACCGGCAAGGTGCCCTTCGTGTGCAAGGTGTCGGGAAAGAGAGAGGACATTCTGATTCTCTCCGGTGAGAGCCGCCCGGCGTCTTGCGTACTTGCCGGACCCGATCGGCCGGCCGCTCACCCAGAAAATCGTTTATGCGATCTCCGGCGCGGCGCTGTCCGAATGCGACATCGCAACCCTGACGGAACGCGGCGAGGACGAGGTTCCGGACGAACTGGTAAGGTTTTAATCCGCCGGCATCGTCAAATGCCGGAAGATCGAAGGCATGAACTATTACGAGCTTGGCAGCGCGAACGTGGCGGACGCACTCGCCGGACGTCTTTCGGCTCTGGGCCCGCCATGACCGGAGCGGAAACGGAAGGCGGCTGCTGCGACGGCTTCCGCTTCTCGCGTTAGCGATGTGCTGCGAGCACCTTCACGCCTCCTCTGTCGTACCCGAGTCGAGCCCCTTAGGTGCACAGTAACAAGCTACCACAAAGCGCTCACGATAAAACGGATCGACACCGCCAGCAAAAACAGGCCAAACGCGATTTCTAGCACCCGCTTCGATAACAGATGTGCAAGCCGCGCGCTGTAGCCTGAAACAAAGGAAGAGATCGGAGCCATTAAGGCAAAACCGATAAGGGACACATAGCCTAACGACAGCGGCGGAAGTTCCGCCCGATGTCCCCATCCCGCAACAATATAACCAGTTGCTGCGGCAATGGTCACCGGGACACCAAATCCGGCGCCGGTTGCCACGGCCTTATGGATCGGCTTGCCATAGAACGTCAAAATCATATTGGAGAGCGAGCCGCCGCTTACGCCAACGAGTGCCGCGATCAAACCGAGGCAGGCGCCATAAGCGGTCATGGCCGTCCGGCCCGGCAAATCCTTTCCCAATCGCCAGCTCTCGCGTCCAAACAACAGCTTGAACGCAATTACGTTAACAAACAAAACAAAGACGACCTTAAAGACGATCGCCGGCGCGATTGCCGCAATCCACGAACCGACCCCGACCCCGATGATCGACGGCAGCGCCCATTGCCGCAGCACGTCATCCAGCGCGGCGCCTTTCGCACGGTGCGTGAGATAGGATCGAATGGTCGTCGGCAGGATAATGGCGAATGACGTGCCAAGACAAAGCTGAAAACGAACGTGTTCTGGGACGTGCAGAATACGAAATAACTCGTAGAGAACCGGCACAATAACGGCGCCGCCGCCAATGCCGAACAGCCCTGCCAGAGTTCCGGCAATGATGCCACCGCAGACAATGAGAGCCGCAAGGAAGGAAAGCTCCCCAAGGGGAACACCAAAGAACATGCGCCAGTTCCCCTAATGCGAAGCGCACTGGTCTCGTTCTTTGGTAGGTTGCACCCGTCCGTTTGGCTTGTCCAAAACAAAAAGATAGGGCAATTCAGATCAGATCGATGGGGTGGATAGGCGTGCACTGCCCATCAAACGCGAGGGCTGCTTCTGGCCCTTCTGCGACCTCCGGCTCATCCAGGCCGACTTCTGCATTGCGGGGGCGAACCAGACCCGAGGCTGCATCGCCCAATATAAAGCCTAGCTTAAGCAGTTCGCCTGAGTTTTCGGCACACACAGGTGAAGAATGGAAAGGAGGCGGCGGAACGGGGCCGCTGATCACCCGGCGACCGCACTCGGCGCTCGACTACAAGTCTCCGGCGCCACTCACCATCGCGCCACGGACGCCGCCTCTCGACGCGAGGTCAAACATACATTAAGCTATCAGCCCGCCTGGTACAAAAGATCGGTCGGAGCGGTTTATCTACGTCGTGACGTTCGGTGACAACGGCTGACGCGTCATGCTTTGTCCATCCTTCCATTGCGCACGAGGCTGGAATGAGCGGTTCGAATACTGCGTCTTCGAACGCTCTGAAGAATGCCCCTCTCATCGGAGACATCCGCCTGCTCGGCCAGATCCTCGGCGACACCATCCGCGAGCAGGAAGGTGTCGAGATCTATGACCTTATCGAGAGCATCCGCCGCCTGAGCGTGGCTGCCGAGCGCGATTTCGACCAGGACGCCAAGCACAGGCTCGATACCCTCTTGCGCAGCCTGACCACCGTACAAGCCATCACGGTCGAGCGCGCGTTCAGCTACTTCTCACACCTCGCCAACATCGCGGAAGATCGCCATCATATCCGCCGGCGCGCCGCCCACAAGGTGGGAGAGCGCGACCGGCCGGGGAGCCTGGTTTGGACCTGCCGAATGTTACGCAACGCCGGTATCGAGCCGGCGCAGGTCGTGGAAAGCCTGGGCCACGGTCTAGTCTCGCCAGTGCTGACCGCCCACCCCACCGAGGTGCAGCGCAAGAGCCTGTTGGACGCGGAGCACAAGATTGCGCAGCTCTTGGCCGCACGTGACGACCTGCAAACCGAGCGCGAACGCAGCCACAACGAAGCCCGGCTGAAGGCCCGTGTCGTTCAACTATGGCAAACGCGGTTGTTGCGCTTTTCCCGCCTGACCGTGCGCGACGAAATCGAAAACGCCCTCAGTTATTACCAGACGACGTTCCTGCGCGAACTGCCGCGGCTTTACGCCGAACTCGAAGACGAGCTAAACGGCCAACGTATCGCCTCGTTCTTCCGTATGGGCTCCTGGATCGGCGGCGACCGCGACGGTAATCCGAACGTCAATGCCGAGACGCTCGCGCTGGCGCTGCGCGAACAGTGCGAGACGGCGCTGCGCTACTATCTGACCGAAGTCCACGAACTCGGCGCTGAGCTGTCGATTTCCCGAACGCTTGTCGGCTGCACACCCGAATTGTCGGATTTGGCGGAACGTTCCGGCGACACCAATCCGCATCGCGAGGATGAGGATTACCGTTGCGCGCTGATCGGCATCTACGCGCGCCTCGCCGGCACCTTGGAAAAGTTGACCGGCACGGCAGCACTACGGCGCGCCTTGCGGCCCGCCGAGCCCTATGACAGCGCCGCCGCGCTGCAGGCCGACCTGGGCATCATCGAAGACTCGCTCAAAGCCCACCACGGCGGCGCCCTCGTCCAGGACCGGCTCGCGCCCCTGCGCCGCGCCGTCGACGTGTTCGGCTTCCATCTCGCCACCGTCGACATCCGGCAGAGCTCCGACCGGCACGAGGAGACCCTCAATGAGTTGCTGGCCGCGGCCAAGGTCAGCAACAATTACGCCGGTCTCGCCGAAGGCGACAAGCAGGACCTGCTGCTGCGGGTCCTGTGCGATCCGCGCCCGTTGCGCGTGCCGGGTGTCCGCTATTCCGACCGCGCCGAGAGCGAATTGGCCCTTCTCGATACGGCACGCAGCTTGCGCTCAGCGTTTGGGCCTGATGCCATCCGGCACTACATCATCAGTCACACCGAGGCCGCCAGCGACCTGCTAGAAGTGCTCGTGCTGCTGAAAGAGGCCGCCTTGATCCACGGCGTGCTCGGCGAGCCCGGCGCGTCCAGCACCCTCCTGGTCATTCCGCTGTTCGAAACCATCGACGACCTGCGCGACGCGGAAGCGATCATGCGCACGTTCTATGGTTTGCCCGGCGTCAAGGACCTGGTGCGCGCGTCCGGTTCCGACAGCAACAAGGACGGCGGTTTCTTCACCAGCAACTGGGAGCTCTACCGGACCTCGACGACGCTGGCGAAATTCTTTGCCGAGGACGACGGCATCCGGCTTCGGCTGTTTCATGGGCGCGGTGGCACAGTCGGCCGCGGCGGTGGCCCGAGCTACGAGGCGATCCTCGCGCAGCCGCCGGGTACGGTGCGCGGGCAGATCAGGCTCACCGAACAGGGCGAGGTCATCGCGTCGAAATACGCCAACCCGGAGATCGGGCGCCGCAACTTAGAAGCGCTTGCCGCCGCTGTGCTCGAAGCGACGTTTCTCAAGTTCGGACCTGCCGCCCCGGACGAGTTCGTGGCGGCGGCGGCGCACATATCGCGCGCCAGCATGCAGGCCTATCGTTCCTTCGTTTATGAAACGGACGGTTTCGTCGAATATTTCTTTGCCGCCACGCCGATCGCCGAAATCGCCGAGCTCAATATCGGGTCGCGCCCCGCCTCGCGGCGCGCCACCCGGCGCATCGAAGACCTGCGCGCGATCCCGTGGAGCTTTTCATGGGGCCAGGCGCGCATCAGCCTGCCCGGCTGGTTCGGCTTCGGTTCAGGAATCGAGGCTTTCGTCGCCGAGTCGCCTGAACAAGACACGGCGCTATTGCAGCGTATGTACCGCGAATGGCCGTTTTTCCGCACCGTTCTGTCGAACATGGACATGGTTCTTGCCAAGACGGATATCGCGGTCGCGAGACGCTATGCTGGGTTGGTGAAGGACCGCAACTTTGCCACGCGGCTGTTCGGCGCTCTGGAAGCGGAATGGCAGCGAACCGTTCAGGCGCTCAATACCATCACGGAGCGGCGCGAGCGGCTGGCGGAGAATCCATCCCTGGCACGCTCCATCAGGCATCGGGTTCCCTACATCGCCCCGCTGAACCATCTGCAGGTCGAATTGATCCGGCGCTGGCGCAGCGGCGATCAGGACGAGCGGATCAGAAACGGCATACTTATTTCAATCAATGGCATTGCAGCCGGATTGCGCAATACCGGGTAGATTTGCGCATCCACTCGTTGGTGCCGCAATTATATTTCCTGGTGTGCTGCTTCTCAGCTCTGCTAATGGTCCGTTCCTGTCGTCGCTGCGGCCGCGGCATCCACAATGAGATTGATCATGTACTGGGTGCCGTGATCGAGCGACGCGATGATTTCCGCATTGCCGGGTTTGTTGCTGGCCTTCACATGAATGCGGAGAATGCCGAGGCGGCGCTTTGCCGGGCCCGAACTTTACCGGAAGCACCGTCACCGGCACGCCTTGGGCCTTGATCGAGCCGATGAGCTTGCGGTCGCTGAGGATGCGCCCTTGCCGCCCTGCTATCCGCTTACCAGTGCCAATATTCGAGTTTGACGCCGAGAAGCACCAACGTGATTGCACCTACCGCTATCGCGAAGGCAATGTTCTGGTTTTTTCCGAACGGCTTAGTCGCGTTGTATTCGGCGGCAAAGTGCTGATCCGGGATCATGCCTTGTTTGGAGATAAGCGCGAGGCCCCCAAGACGGTTTATTTTGCGATTGGCCCACGGAAGAGCGTTCCACTCTTCCGGATAGTTCGCCTAGACCCACGCGATAAGCCTGCTTATCCGACGACCGCGTCTGATCTCGGCGATGAAGAGATAGATACACGCCCCCAAAGCGATGAGAAGAAGGATCTTGATTTCGAGGCTCGGCATCTCCCACCATCATATATGGTGCGATAGGGCGGGCTTTTCGTGGCTTTTAAGTCTTGAGATCGCTGGTAAGTTACCCTTTTTGAATGATTGGCTGATTGGCTTTGCACAGCAATCGAGATTTTGATGATCCAGCCACCGAAAGCGCCTCGACCAGACGTTGTCCACAGCGATATTGCTGGGGCTGAGAAGAGATTGCGGGACCTAAAGAGCGGGTTCAGGCGCGTCTCAAGGAAATGGGACCGACGGCTATGGGCGCCCGCACCGAAAAGGGCGCCCGCGCCGCCGGCGCCGCCCAAGCCCGCGCCGTCGCTATTTAGCGGCGTCTTCGGAAAGACCTATCGGTCGCTTAGAGCACCAGTAATACTTTTCATTAACGGCTTTGGGCTTAGTTGGTATTTGTTGAACAGTCCGTGGCCAGTCTCCGTAACTCTGAAACACCTCGCGGCATTTCCGAATTGTCAGGCCGCAGAGTTGGTCGGTTTAGCGCCTTCACTCAAGGGGCAACCAGGATATTGGCCTCACAACGATGCAGACGCCGACGGAATTGCTTGTGAGCGGACCAAACAACCTTTGCGGCACTTCGTAGTGCCCATCCCACTATGAATCCTGGTGAGCGTAACAGGCTTTGAACCCACGACCCCTGTCCCCAGCTTTGGGCCGTTGTCGGGCGCCGAAACTTCGCTGGCGCAGCGGCCATGAGCGACCGGCGTGGAAGAGGCGTATCGCCGTGACCGTGGTGGAGATGGTGTTGCGAATGTTCGCGCGGCTGGTCGGGGCTTTCGCCCGCCCGCTGGAACGGTTGGCGAACAAACACGCCTTGTCATGTGCCAAGCATGTGACATGGACACGCCAACACGCAATGACACAGGGTGAAAAAGCGTTGGTTTTCATAGCACTGCGTAGAATGTTCCAGCCTGTGTGAAAACTCAGCAAGCCCATGATCGACTAGAATAGCTTTTTATCAGTCGGGGAAAACCAACCCACTGAAGAAATTTTTGTCACTCAAAAGCGGCCCAAGAGGAAAGGCTATCCTATCGCCTCGGCTCGCTTCGGTGTTTTCACACGGCCTCGGCCAGAAGCATTCTGGCGAGGCAGCGCTCAGCCGGTCACGCGGCTCGCTCGACCCGCATGTCGATCTCGCTGCGCAGCGCCCCGAAGTCGATCGGTTTGGTGAATAACCCTTCGGCGCCACCTTCCAGCGCCTTCCGTTTGATGTCCGCATCGCCATAGGCCGTGATCATGATCACCGGAACATCCGGCCGTGCGGCTTTCGCTCTGGGCAGCAACTCCAGACCCGTCGTTCCGGGCATGTTGATGTCGGACAGGATCAGGACGATGGATACCCCGTCAGCCTCCGCGATGCGCTTGAGCGCCATGTCGCCGGAGCGGGCAAATTCCATGACGAAGCGCCTAGCCCGCAGATCACGCCGGAACTGCTGGCGGAACAGCTCCTCAACATCCGGCTCGTCATCGACCACTAGTATCAATAGGCTCATGCCGAGGTTCCCCCATCGCCAAGGGTTGCGGCCTTGCGTGGAAGGACGATGCGGAACTCGGTGTACGCCCCGGGCTGGGTGTCCACCTCGATAGACCCACCATGCTGCTTGACGATGATGTCATGGCTGATCGACAGGCCGAGGCCGGTACCTTCCCCCGCCGGCTTGGTCGTAAAGAACGGATTGAACATCTGCTCCTTCACTTCGGGCGGAATGCCGCTGCCGTTGTCCCGGATTCTGATTTCCACGCTATCCCCTAGGTTTCGGGTGGCAGCGGCAAGGGTCGGTTCGTAGCCGTCGCCCCCGTCGGCCTGCGCTTTGCGCCTGGTGGCTGCATAGAACCCGTTGGAGATCAGGTTGAGCAGCACCCGGGTGATGTCCTGTGGGAAGACATTGGCCTCACCGGCGGCAGGGTCGAGAGACCGTTCCAGGGTGATATTGAAGCCCTGCGTCTCGGCCCTGGCCCCGTGATAGGCGAGATTGAGACTCTCCTCGACTAGGGCATTGATATCCACCGGCCGGTGCTCTGCAGACCCCTGCCGTGAGTGCAGCAGCATGTTCTTGACGATGGCATCGGCGCGCTTGCCATGCTGCACGATCTTGTCGAGATTGCTCCGCAGCGTATCGGCCAGATCGGTGACCTCGGCGACCGTATTGTCGTCGGCTCTTATCCTCCCAACTGTTTCTTGCAGTTCCTCGATGAGCTCGACCGAGACACCTGAGAAGTTGTTGACGAAGTTGAGCGGGTTTTTGATCTCGTGAGCGATGCCGGCGGTCAACTGGCCAAGCGAGGCGAGCTTCTCGGTCTGCACCAGGCGCTCCTGCGCGACCTGCAGGTCCGCCAGCGATTTCGCCAGTTCGCGCGTGCGCGCCTCCGAGCTTTCGAACAGCCGCACATTCTCGATCGCGATCACCGCCTGGTCGGCGAACGTAGTGACCAGCTCGACCTAGCGGTCGCTGTACGGCTCAACTCGACGGCGCGCCAGCGCGATGACGCCAATCGGCTCGCCATCTCGCAACAAGGGCACGCCGAGCATGGAGTGAAGACCCCCGACGGCGATTTGCTCCTTTAGCGCGTAGCCCGGCTCTGTCGCCGCATCTTCGATGCGAACCGCCGCGCGGCTTGTCGCCGTCCGCCCGACCAATGTGTCAGGACCGGGCGCAATCGGGTTGGCGCGCTCTATTTCGGGATATTCCGGCGAGAGGCTGTTGCCGGCGGCGAAGCGATAGAGCCCGTCTTCGAGCCGGGAAATCACCGCCTCGTCGGCGCGGCATAGCCTGATCGCCGTATCCACGACGCTTTGCAGGATCGGCAGCAGATCGAACTTGGAGCGGCTCATGACGCTCAGCACTTCAGCCGTCGCCGTCTGCTGATGCAGCGATTCGGTCAGATCTTCGGTGCGCTGGCGCAGCTCGTTGAGCAGCCGCGCGTTCTCGATGGCGATCACCGCCTGGTCGGCGAAATTTTGCACCTGCGCAAGCTCCATCTCGGTGAATGGCCGCACAGCATCGCGGACTAGCACAATCGCGCCGATGGCTTCGCCTTCCCGCATGAGCGGTGCCGCGACCACGCTACCCGGCTTCTTGGGCAGACGCGCCGTCGGAAAGCGAGCGCGCACGTCGGGCGCCGATAAATCCGCGATGTGGAGCGGCCTGCGCTCCAGAATCGCGGTCGCGGGCATGCTACTCGAATCGAGGGGCCGGTCGGGAAAAGCCGTCTCCACGGCAGATGCAAGCTCCCCGAGTGTCGCAGCATGTCGCAAAACCCCGCCTTCAAGCCGCATGATGTTCACATCCGAGGCGCCAAAGAGCCGCGCCGCCACCTTGGCGATCGTATCTAGCGCGCGTTCCACCTCAGCCGGCGCGGACGCAATGGTGCGCAGAACCTCGGCAGTCGCCGTCTGTCGATCAAGCGATTCGCGGAGTTCCGTGAGCAGCCGCGTGTTTTCAATCGCGATCACGGCCTGGTCGGCGAACCCGCGCATCGACTCCAATTCATTGGGCGTGAAGGGACGGACCTCGTTGCGAAGGACGCTCAACACGCCAATGGCTTCGCCCTCTTGCATCAAGGGAGTCCCCGCCACCGACCGCGCACCCGTGGCGACAGCAATCCGGGACGTTTCTGTTGCCGCCTCCGCGAGTTCCTCGTCGCCAGAAGGATTGGCTATATCGTCACGAGCAAACTGACGCCGCTGCACAATGGCAAGCGCCGCAGGGTGTGACTCGATCGGAACATCCCGATTAGCCAAGATATTTGCGGTCGTGGCCGGACCTGCCCAGGCTACCGCCCGTAGGACGTTGCCTTCGACTCGTCGAATACCGACGCTGGAAGCACCGAACAAGCGCACCGCCGTTTCACAGATATCGTCGAGTGCCCGCTGGGCTTCCTTCGGGGTCGAGGCGATGGATCGCAGAATTTCTGCCGTTGATGCTTCCCGCTCTCGCGCTTCGGCTAGTTCGCGCTGAAGAGCCGCGATTTGGCCCTTAGCGTCGTCGGAGGCCCCGGCGCGCTTTCGCGGTGTCTGTGTTTTTCCTGCGGCCGGGCCACGTTTCGTCATGGACCAGGGTCTCCAAAACGCGCGTGAGGGGTTGTAGCCTACGTCCCATTAATGGTAGGCATCAACCCGCGATGTCGGCTTTGGGTCCAGGCTATGTGAAAATGCTGCAGGCACTTGTCGGGGCGCAACAAATGAATCAGGTTGGTAGCCGAGGCGAATCCTTCATGCGGAAAATGCTTTTCGATTGATTCAATATTGCTCCAGTACGACGTACAGAAGCGTTTTCACACAGCCCCGGTCAGAAACAGACATTGGCGCTGCAAAAAGCCATGTCTGCTTTATCCCTGAACGCGGACATCAGGTGACGCAATTTCCATGTCTGCGAAAAGCCTATGCCCGCGTTCAGGCACGAGGCACAAAAGATCACCGGCCCATTTCTACGCGGTGCAAGTGCTCGGCAATCAATTGCCCCACTTTATCGGCGTGCGTTGAAATCATGAAGTGAGCAGCCCCGTCGATCGTGGCGGTAACGACACGTCGCATCGTCTCGCCGAGAAGGGTGTTGGCACGGTAGGCCGCCGGGTGGCTGGCGCCGCCGCGTACGATCAGAGTTGGGACTCCGAGGGCAGCCAGCACGGCCGGAGGCAGCGGAAAACTATAACCGCTTTCCCAATCGAGAATGTTCACCGCAGTCGTCTTTATGGCGTAGGCGCTCACTCGTGGCAGCCAGGACGCGAAGGTGCCGGCGCCGCCGTAGAAATCGATCATCGCAGCAATTGCTTCCGTATTCCCGTCCGCAAAGTCCGCGAAATAACCCTCCGTCATCCGCCGAAATGCGCGGTAGTGCCGATGCTCTCCCTTTTCGCGCAACAGCTCCATGACCGGCGCCTCTAGAATGACAAGACTTGCCAAGGGCACGCGATCGGCAAGCGCGACAGCGAGAGCGAGAGCGACTAAGCCGTCAAAGGAATGACCGACTAGATGGACCGGACCACCCGCCTTGCGGATGACTAGTTCCAGCACATCGACTTCATGCGAAATGGAGGTGTCGTGTGCGGTGCGGCGTTCGATGGTTCGACCGTAGCCGAGCAGGCTTGTGGTCACGCAGCGAAACTGACCGTTCCAAGTGGTAATCACTGGGCGCCAAGCGGCACCGGTACTGCATGATCCGGGCGTAAGCACAATGGTCGGACCACGCCCGCATTCTTCGTACTCGATGTCTCCACGCTCATCCTTGATCATGCAAATGACCTAATCGCCAACAATATATCATGTTAGCGCCGGGTGGTTGCAGCAGCAAGCAACGAGCAAATCTGCCTAAAGCTGGCGTCGCGGGCGGCGTCGATGAATAGCCCAATTCGGTCACTGCCGGCATTGTGAC
>JARRNI010000057.1:0-11292 GCA_037385125.1 Pseudolabrys sp. | reverse complement strand
GAGGCCACGGTCGCCAGCGCCGAGGCCTGGTTCCTCATCGCCAGCATCCGCCTGCTTTCGCACCGTCTCGCAAAGGCTTGAAAATGGGCTATTAATCTTGAGTCAGACTCTCAGGATGAGGCGGAGAAGGTCACTTCTTTTCTCCTTTTTCTATCTTCCCCCACAGCCACCGCGCCACCTCCGCCGGCAACTCGTTGCCGCCGGCGGCGCGCAGGTTGGCCTGGCGCATTTCTTTCACGTCGATGGCGCCGATCAGTGGCTCCAACGCGGCGGTAAGCTTCTTGTCGTCGGCGTCGCCTGGCGCCAGCAGCAGGATGGCGTCATAGGGCGGGATGGCCTGCTTGGGGTCGCTCAGCACCTTGAGATCGTATTTGGCGATGCGGCCGTCGCTGGAGAAGGCGGAGATCACGTCGACCTCGCCGCTGGCTGCAGCCTGGTACATGAAGGTCGCCTGCATCGACTTCTGCTCGGCGAAATGCAGGCCGTAGGCTTGCTGGATCGCCTTCCATTCCGGCCGATCGAAGAACTCGTAGTCGCCGGCGATGGTCATCTGCGGCGCGTAGCGGGCGAGATCGGCGATTGACTTGATGCCGAGGGCTTCTGCGCGCTTGCGCGGCATGGCCAGCGCATAGGCATTCTCGAAGCCGAGCGGCCCTAGCACGCGTACGCCGTAGTTCTTGCTCAGCCAGGCCGAGACCTCGCTCAGCACCTGCGCTCGCGGCTCGACCTTGCTGTGATGCATGTAGTTGGTCCAGATGGTGCCCGTATAATCCACATAGACGTCGACGTCGCCTTGGCTGAGCGCCTTGAAGATCACCGCCGAGCCGAGGCCGTCGCGCCGTTCGCTGGCGAGATCATGCGCAGCCAACCGCTGCTGGATCAGCGCGCCCAGGATGTATTGCTCGGTGAACGATTTGGTGCCGACCACATAAGCATTGCGGGCACCGGCGCCACCCGGCACCAGCGCGGCGACCACCACCAGCATGAGGCCGATGCCGCCAGCGATGACACGCGCGCGGCTGCGCGACGCCACGCCGAATTCCATCAGTGCCAGCAGCTGGTCGACCACCAAGGCCAATACGGCGGCGGCGACGCAGCCGAAGATGACGAACACCCAGTTCTGCGTCTGCAAGCCGGCGAAGATATAGTTGCCAAGGCTGGTCTGGCCGACCGGCGTCGACAGCGTGGCGGTGCCGATCACCCAGACCGCCGAGGTGCGGATGCCGGCCATGATGACCGGCATGGCCAGCGGCAATTCGATCTCCCGCAGCGATTGCGCGGGGCGCATGCCGATGACACGGGCGGCGTCGCGCAAGGACGGGTCGAGGCCGTTGAGGCCGGTGACGGTGTTGCGCAGCACCGGCAGCATGGAATAGAGCGCCAGCGCCAGCACCGAAGGCAGGAAGCCGAGCGCGGAGAAGTTCAGCCCGAACAGGCTGTCGGTCAGCGCGGCGATCGCCAGCAACAGCGGATAGAACAACGCCAGCAGCGCGATGCCGGGGATGGTCTGGATCACGCTGGCGACCGCCAGCAGCCCGCCGCGCAGTACCGGGCGGCGGGTGGAGAGAATCGCCAGCGGCAGGCTGATGCCCAGCCCGATCGCCAGCGCGGTGATGCTCACCAGCACATGGTTGCCGAGATAGTCGGGCAGCCGCGCCCAGGCGGCGGCAAGACGCGCGTCGATGTCCATTGCGGCCATTG
Source organism: Pseudolabrys sp. (assembly GCA_037385125.1). GTDB lineage: Bacteria > Pseudomonadota > Alphaproteobacteria > Rhizobiales > Xanthobacteraceae > Pseudolabrys. The sequence continues at coordinate 9,591 of JARRNI010000057.1, read as the reverse complement.
TGGCATGCGCAGGGCCGCCAAAAAACCCGCGCCGGGCGCTTTGCAACACGCGCCCGAGCGGCTAGGTTGCGCCGCCATGAATCTCCTCTCCATCCAGTCGCACGTCGCGTACGGCCATGTCGGCAACTCGGCCGCGGTGTTTCCGCTCCAGCGCCTGGGCATCGAAGTGTGGCCGGTGCACACGGTGCAGTTCTCCAACCACACCGGCTACGGCCAATGGCAGGGCCGCGTGTTTGACGCCGACATGATCCGCGAGGTGATGGCCGGCATCGCCAAGCGCAACGTGCTGGGCGAATGCGACGGCGTGCTGTCGGGCTATATGGGCGGGGTCGACATCGGCGCCGCCATCCTGGAGGCGGTGGCGACGGTGAAGGGCGCCAACCCCTCGGCGAAATACTGCTGCGATCCGGTCATCGGCGACGTCAGCCGCGGCGTCTTCGTGCGCGAGGGCATCCCGGAATTCATGAAGGAAAAGGCGGTGCCGGCCGCCGATGTGATCACGCCCAACCAGTTCGAGCTCGAACACCTTTCCGACGGCGAATGCAAGACATTGGCGCAAGCGCTCGATGCCGTGCGGGCGCTGCACGACATGGGCCCCGCCGTGGTGATGGTCACCTCGCTGCACGTCGAGGACACGCCGGAGGATACGATCGATCTGCTGGCGTCGGACGGCGAGAATCGTGTCCGACTGCGCACGCCGCGCCTGCAGCTCGTGGTGAATGGGGCCGGTGACGCCATCGCCGCGCTGTTCTTCGCGCACTATCTGCGCGAGGGTAAGGTCGACGCAGCCCTGTCGAAAGCCGCCTCATCCATCTTCGGCGTCTTGAGCAAGACGGCGGAAGCGGGCGCGCCGGAAATCCAGCTGGTGGCGGCGCAGGACGAGATCGTCGAGCCGAGCAAGGTTTTCGAAGCGGAAGCCATTTGAGCGGCTGCTGTCCGGCATTTGAAAAATTGACTGGTCGCGGCGACGGTCGTCCATAAGATACCGGCTATTCGTGTTCAAAGTCTCGTCGTCATGCAGCGCCGCTTTTTCACCCTCGACGTCTTTACCGCGCGGCCTTTCGCCGGCAATCCGCTGGCGGTCGTGCTCGATGCGGACGGTCTCGACCAGTTCGCCATGCAGCAGATCGCGCGCGAATTCAATCTGTCGGAGACGGTGTTCGTGCTGCCGCCGGCAAAGCACGGCACCGGGCGCGTTTACGCATCTTCACGCCCGCGCGCGAACTGCGCTTTGCCGGCCATCCCACGGTGGGGACGGCGGTGCTGCTCAGCGGCCGCGAAGGCGGCACGGAAGCGCGCGGCCTGGTGCTGGAGGAGGAGATCGGCCCGGTCACCTGCGACGTGACGCCGGCGGTTGGCGGTGGCCATGCCTCTTTTGTGCTGCCGGCGCTGCCGGAAGAGGCTGGCACGCCGCCAGACAATGACGTACTTGCCGGTGCCCTTGGGCTGGCGCCGGGGGACATCGGCTTCGGCGGTTTCGTGCCCAGCGCGTGGTCGGCGGGCGTTTCCTTTATTTTCGTCCCGGTGAAAAGCCGGGATGCGGTGCGCCGCGCCCGGCCCATGGAGACGGCGGCGCTCGGCGACGAGGGCGTTTACGTGTTCAGCAGCGAGACTGCCGATCCCGCCCATAACGTCCACGCCCGCCTGTTCGCGCCGCATCTAGGCGTCGCCGAGGACCCTGCCACCGGTGCGGCGGCGGCGGCCTTCGTCGGCGTGGCGGCGCGTTTCGGCGGCCTTGCGGACGGCAACCATTCGTTCACCATCGAGCAAGGCTACGAGATGGGCCGCCCCAGCCTGATCCGCCTGCAAATGACGCTGCTGCACGGTAAGCCGGCCGCCGCGTCGATCGGCGGTGAGGCGGTGATCGTCGTGCAAGGCACCATCGAGGCTTGACGGCGCGCCCGCGCTCGCGTCGATTGCCGCCGATGAGCGGCCCTTCAGTCTTTCACGTGGAGCGTCTTGCGCTCGCTTTCGCGCCCAGGCCCTGGGCTTTCGCGGCCGACCGGCGCGCCGAGATCGACGCCTTTTTCGAGAAGCTCAAGCGCGACCGGCCGGCCGTATGGAACGGCCGTGTGCTGCTGCTGCATCATCAAGTGGTGCGCGACGGCGTGTTCAGCGGCGAATTCCTGGAGACCGACTATGCGAGCTTCGCCGCCTGGACGGCCTGGGGACGGCCGCCGGCCGGCGTGCGCGACTGCTTCGGCGCGGCCGCCTTGCTGGCGGCGGATGGCGCGTTCCTGCTCGGCGTCATGGGGCTGCACACCTTCCACGCCGGCCACATCTATTTTCCCTGCGGCACGCCCGATCCCACCGACATCGCCAACGGCAAGGTCGATCTCGATTTCAGTGTCTGGCGCGAGCTGGAGGAAGAGACTGGGCTAACCGCCGCCGATGTGGAGCGCGAGCCGGGCTGGACGACGGTGGTCGACGGCGGCCTTATCGCACAGATCAAGCTGTTGCGCGCGAGGCAGGACGCGGAGAGCCTGCGGACGCGCATCCTGGCGCACCTGTCGCGCGAAAAGCAGCCCGAGCTTACCGACATCCGCATCGTGCGCGGCCGAGACGATTTCAATGAGGCGATGCCGCGCTATGTTACCGCGTTTCTCGACGACTATTTTGTTAAGGCCTGAGCCCTTGCCAAACCGGGCGGGCGGCATGGAGTGAACGCATGAAGCTCGAACATCTCGCCAAGCGCTTCCGCATCGACCGAGCGGCCAAGTTCCGGCTGGCCGATCACGACCCGGCCGATGTCTGCGGCCTGACCATCGACAAGGCCGAGGCCAAGGTCATGCTGGAGGAGGGCATCGAACGGCTGTCGAACCTGCAGGAGCGGCTTTACGCCAGCGACCGCTGGTCGGTGCTGATCGTGTTGCAGGCGATGGACGCCGCCGGCAAGGACAGCGTCATCAAGCACGTGATGACCGGCTTGAACCCGCAAGGGGTCGAGGTGCACGCCTTCAAGCAGCCGAGCGAGGAGGAGCTCGACCACGACTTCCTCTGGCGCGCCGCCAAGCGGCTGCCGGAATGCGGACGTATCGGCATTTTCAACCGCTCGCATTACGAGGAAGTCCTGGTGGTGCGCGTGCACCCGGAGCTGCTGGCCAAGCAGCACCTGCCCGACGGCGTCACCGGCCCCGGCATCTGGCGCAAGCGTTTCGAGGACATCTGCGCGTTCGAGCGCCACCTCGCCCGCAATGGCACGGCGATCCTGAAGTTCTTCCTCAACGTCTCGCACAAGGAGCAGCGCAAGCGCTTCTTCGACCGCATCGACGAGCCGGGCAAGCGCTGGAAGTTCTCGATGTCGGACGTGCGCGAGCGCAAGCTGTGGCCGAAATACATGGCGGCCTTTGACGAGATGATCCGCGCCACCAGCACGCACAAGGCGCCCTGGTACGTGGTGCCGGCCGACAACAAATGGTTCAGCCGGCTGGTGGTGGCGGCGGCGCTGGTGGAGGCGCTCGACCGCCTCAAGCTGGAATTCCCGCGCGTGCGCGGCGACATGCTCAAGGAATTGGAGCAGGCGCGCAAACTGCTGGAGCGGGAGGAGTCGTGAGCGAGCTCGCGCGGTGTGCTCACCAGACGCCCGGTATGAGGCGGTAGCGGACCCGGCGGCAATAGTTGGCATAGCCGGGCAGGTTGGCCATCAGGAAACGCTCCTCGTCGAGAACCCGCCAGGCCAGCACCGGCACCGCCGAAACAAGCGTCAACAAGGTCCAGGTCGAGGCGAGGGCGAGCGGGATGGCGATCATCAGCAGCAAGCCGCCGGCATACATCGGATGGCGGATGGCGGCGTAGAGGCCGGTCGACACTACCGGCTGGTCCGCCTCGACCGTGATGGAGGCGGCCGCATAGCTGTTTTGCTTCATCACCACAAAGAAGACGACGAAGCTCAAGATGGCGCCGGCTTCGCCGACGAACGCAAGCCAGGGCGGACTGGCGGACCAGTGCCAGCGATGGTCGAAGCCCGGAACGACCAGCAGCGCCAGGAAGCCGATCCGGATCACGACCATGATGATTTTTTGGGCGGGCTCCATTTCCGCCGTGGGGCCCGCCCTTCTGCGTCGCTCGATGAGCGCCGGGTCGTGCTTCACGAAATAAACGCCGAGCGCATCGCTCGCGCCAATGAAGACGGCGATGAATAGCCACGCTTGCCAACGGGCGAGGGTACCTGCTGGTGCAAAAAGGCACATGCCCAAAAACAGCACGAACGCGGCTTGGCCCGGCAAGGCGTGGCGAAGAAGGGTCCGCATTCGTCCATCCATGCCGTTCGGCTCCTTGGCCCTAGGGAACGTCAGCAATGCTGACCCAAATGCGAGGCGTGCTTGATTCCGGCATCCTCTTTCCGGTAGAAGCAGGGCAGCCTACATGCGGTTAACGCGGGTTTTACCAAGGTTCGCCACCATAACCGTTGAAGACGAGGGTGTTTGAGAGCCATGTCGACGCGCCACGCCATTTGCGCGATCGAACGGAAGGCCGCCCGGCCCGAGCCCGCGGCTACCCTCATTCTGGGCACGCTCCTTCTCCTTATCAGCCCCTGAGGGCCGGCAGGGCGTACACGCCTGGGCACTCGGGGGATTGACAAAGACAGCACCCCATAGAGCGCCCATCGAGCGGCGCGTTCGTTTGAGAAGGAACGATTTATCATGACTGCCAGCGCCAATTCCGGCCAGGACCGCGTATTCATATTCGACACCACCTTGCGCGACGGCGAGCAATGTCCCGGCGCCACCATGACCCATGAGGAAAAGCTCGAGGTCGCCGAGGTGCTCGACGAGATGGGTGTCGACATCATCGAAGCCGGCTTTCCCATCGCCTCGGAGGGCGACTTCGCCGCCGTGCACGAGATCGCCAAGCGCGCGAAGAATTCGGTGATCTGCGGCCTCTCCCGCGCCGGCTTCAAGGACATCGACCGCTGCGCCGAGGCGATCAGGCCGGCCGAGCGCAAGCGCATCCACACCTTCATCTCGACCTCGCCGGTGCACATGAAATACAAGCTCCAGAAGGAGCCGCACGAGGTCTACGAGATGGTCATCGGGCAGGTGACTCGGGCGCGCGGGCATACCGACGACGTGGAATGGTCGGCCGAGGACGCCACCCGCACCGACCACGATTTCCTCTGCCGTTGCGTGGAGGCCGCCATCAAGGCCGGCGCCACCACCATCAACATCCCCGACACCGTCGGCTACACGGTGCCGGAGGAATATTTCGCGCTCATCGAGATGCTGCGCACGCGGGTGCCCGATTCCGACAAAGCGGTGTTCTCCACCCATTGCCACAACGATCTCGGCATGGCGGTGGCCAATTCGCTCGCCGGCGTGAAGGCGGGCGCGCGCCAGATCGAATGCACCATCAACGGCATCGGCGAGCGTGCCGGCAACGCCGCGCTGGAAGAAGTCGTGATGGCGATGAAGGTGCGCAACGATGTCCTGCCCTGGGCGACCGGCATCGACGCCACCATGCTCACGCGCGCGTCCAAGCTCGTATCGGCGGCGACTTCGTTCCCGGTGCAGTACAACAAGGCGATCGTCGGGCGGAACGCCTTTGCGCACGAGAGCGGCATCCACCAGGACGGGATGCTCAAGAACGCGCAGACCTACGAGATCATGACGCCGGAATCGGTCGGCGTGAAACAGACCTCGCTGGTCATGGGCAAGCATTCGGGACGCCACGCCTTCGTGCACAAGCTGGAGGAGCTGGGCTATCAATTGTCGTCGAATCAGCTCGAGGACGCTTTCGTGCGCTTCAAGGCGCTGGCCGACCGCAAGAAGCAGATCTACGACGAGGATATTGAGGCGCTCGTGGACGAGGAGATCGCCACCGCCCACGACCGCGTCAAGGTGGTCTCGCTCACCGTGATTGCCGGCACGCAAGGGCCTCAGTCGGCGACGCTGACGCTCGACATCGACGGCAAGCACGTCACCACGCAGTCGACCGGCAACGGCCCGGTGGACGCCATCTTCAATGCGATCCATGCGCTGGTGCCGCACGAGGCCAAGCTCGAGCTCTACCAGGTGCACGCGGTGACCGAGGGCACCGACGCGCAGGCAGAGGTCTCGGTGCGGCTGGCCCATGAGGGACGCTCGTTCACGGCGCGCGGCGCCGATCCGGACACGCTCGTTGCCTCGGCGAAGGCCTATCTTGGCGCGCTCAACAAGATGACCAGCCGGCTCAACCGCACGCCGGCGGTCGGGCGGCGGATTCATTCGCAGGACGTGGGCTAAAAAGACGCTGTCATTCCGGGACGCGCGTGTTAAGCGCGCGGGCCCGGAATCCAGAGCGACACCATAGACCTTTTCTTTTGGCCCCTGGATTTCGGGCTCGCCGCCGCGTGGCGCCCCGGAATAACCGGGAACGAAGCGGCCCGAAAACATCACAAATCGACCGCAATTCGCCTCGCTCGCGCCGAAATTGCCCCTTATCCGGCCGCCGACTTTAAACAAGCGGGGACTACCACAAATGAGGAAGCTTCTTATCGCGGGCGCGCTCGTGCTTGCGGCGGCCGGCCTGTTGCCGGTCGGCTCGGCGGCCGTCGCCCGGGATTTCGGCGTGGCGTCGATCCAGCAGGACACAGCCATGGTCGATATCGCGCGGGTCAAGCGTGCGCTGCATCTGACGTCCGAACAAAGGCGCTATTGGCCGCCGGTCGAGGCGGCGTTGCGCGGCATTGCGCGCCGGCAGGCGGAAGCGAATTCGGGCGGGCTGGTTCATCGCATCAGCCCTCGCGTCGTGTCCATCGTGCTCAACGGCGCCGCCATCCGCCGCCTGGCGGTGGCCGCGCGTCCGCTGATCGCGACCCTGCGCGATGATCAGAAGCAGAGCGCCATGGCGTTGGCGCAGGAAATGGGCCTGGATCCTGTGCTGGCCGCGCTCAACTGAAGCTTAGCGACTGTGCATCGCGCGGCCTGCTGTTCTCTCCGTTTAACATAATGAACGACGGCAGCCCGGCCGGGGATTCCCCGGCCGGTTTTTTTGCGAGCGACAAAGCTTCTACGTGCGGGCGAGGTTAAGCATTGTATTGCGCGACCCGACGCGGCATCGTTAACGTCGATGGTTTTGCGCAAGTCGCGAACGGCAACGATTCAATCGGCGATTCCCTGCGCAGGTTTTTTCACCGGCCGGCACAAATTTGATCGTACGCCAACGCAAAAAATTGTCATTCCCTGCGCCGCTTTTTTCTGAATGCAAAGTCATGTTCGTTTCAAAACTTTAACTTGATAAGGCGAGATTCGATTCCAAAATCGACCCCATCATAAATCGCATTGGAGGTAGCGACTATGTGGAAGACCGTTCTTGCCGGCACGACACTTGTTGCCATTGCCGGCGCGACGTTCGCTTACGCCGACCAGGGCCCGCGTGGCGATCACGCGGGGGGCTGGCATCATGGGCATCACTGGCGAATGAGCACGGCGGACATTACCGCGTTCGCCGATGCGCGCATCGCGGCGCTGAAGGCCGGCCTCGAGCTGACGCCCGAGCAGGAGAAGAACTGGCCGGCGCTGGAGAGCGCGATGCGCGACATGGCCAAGCAGCGGGCCGATCGCGTTGCTGCGCGGCAGAAGGCCGAGAAGCCGGCCGATCCGATCGCGCGGCTCAGCCAGCGGGCCGAGGCGATGGAAAGCCGCGGCGCCGCGCTCAAGAAGCTGGCGGAAGCCGCCGCGCCGCTCTACCAGAGCCTGAACGATGCGCAGAAGCATCGCTTCATGGTGCTGGCGCGGCTATCCGGCCGGCATTTCGGCCATGGCTACGGTCACCACGGCTGGCGCGACCATGACAGTTGGCGCCACGGTCCGCGCGCGCCCAAGCCCGGCCCAGGCCCGCAGTAAGCGAGAAGCAGGCAGCGGGCCGGCGGGGGTCTCCCTGCCGCCCAAGCGCCGCTGTCGAGAAGCCGCCGGGCCCGCCCTGGCGGCTTTTTTGCTTGCCGCGCCAGGGCCTTGCGGCACGTGTCAGGCGGCCGGCGCGCGCTTGCCAGCTTGGCCCCCCTTTGCTAAGGGACCGGGCCTGCCTAGATGAACAGGCAATCCGGGCGCATAGCTCAGTTGGTAGAGCAGCTGACTCTTAATCAGCGGGTCCAAGGTTCGAGTCCTTGTGCGCCCACCAAGCAAATCAATAACTTAGGTGGACACCCGCCCGAACAAACGGCGCACCTTTTACAGTGCGTTTTACAGTTTTGTTCGCGTTTCGAGCTTCATCACCGCGATCTCGGCGAGCTTGATGTCCCGACCAAGGTAATGGGCATCGAGGATCGCTTCGACATCGGCCAAACTGTGACCCGTGAATGTCGCGATCTGCGGCACGGTCGCGTCTACCAATGCGAGTCGTACAACTGCTGATCCGCGCAAATCATGGAATGTGAGTCCTGCAATCCCGGCGCGGTCGCTAGCTTTAGACCACGATGAGCGAAAGCCGTCCGAGGTCCACGGTTTGCCGCGCGTTGTCGTCAGAATAAATGGACCTCGATGTTTTGTTTGATCGAGCAACACCCGTAGCGGCTCTCCGACTGGGACAACGACTCGCCGCTTGGTCTTGGACTGTCGCAGGCGGATATAGCGGCCGTCATAAGCCGACCATGGTAATCGGAGGAGATCGCCCTGGCGCTGGCCGGTCCACAGGGCCAGCATCATTGCGAGAGCAAGTTCTGTCGGAGCTTTTTCGAGAAGGCGTGCGACATCGGCCTCCTGCCAAATCTTGTCGGTTCGTTGCGCCTTATAAAGGCGCCCGCCGCCTTCGCAGGGGTTAACAGCAATCAGTCCACGGTCCTTCCCGAAAGATAAAATTCGCGCAAGCGTCGTCCAGGCATAATCCGCCTTGCGTGGCGTGTTGGCAAAACGGTCGCGCCAGGCTTTGAACTCACCGCGTGCACGCGGGTCTTTCAAAGCGGCAAGCGGAAGATCGCCGAACTCCGTTTCAATGAGTTTGAAATAGGCCGAATAACCACGTCGTGTTGATGGCTGCAATTTTCGGTATTCTGCAGAGGCTTTATAGGCTGCAATGACGCTCATCAGCGTCCCGACAAGCGGGCGGCGCAGTGTGGCATAGGCCTCATGAAATTCGTCGATGAATTCCGCGGTTCCAGGCTTGGCGTTAAGCCGTGGACCGCCGCGCCACGCATAATGGTAGACGCGGCGCTCGCCCTTCGCGAGCTTCATTTCAACGCGATGAAGTCCTTTAAGGTGTACGCGCATGTTTGGATTCCCACCGGTCGAAATCGGAAATTTCGCTGGTGCCCTCTGTTAGGATCCCGCTTAGTGAGTTTAATGCAGAGTCGATCGCCTTCAAATCCCAACGATTCGTATTGGGGATGGGCCTTGGAATTCGACCTTTCTTTACCCAGTCCGAAAACCCTTGGGGCGACAGGGCGCAATAATTCGCTGCCTGCTCTCGTGTCAGCAGGCGAGGTTGAATCGCCGTCTCAAGTTGTGGCGGTTTTGTCGCCATTCGATAAATCGCCCTCGCGAGGCTCGGTGAGCACTCGCATAGACTCGATGCGCCCTAAGCGACTTGGCTTTTACTATGACCTGCTTTGTCTCAGGGGAGAGCAGGGCTAAAATTAGAGTGGTCTTGAGCGAATCAGTTTGGCGGCGCAAACCTGTT
>JARRNI010000056.1:0-11322 GCA_037385125.1 Pseudolabrys sp. | reverse complement strand
TCATCGATGCAGCTTGCGACGCTTGGCAAAAGCTCATTGCTCAACCGCAAACAATAACAGCAATCGGTTTGCGCGACTGGGCACACATCAGTCAGTCTCTATGACCGTTGGTATAACTCAGTGAAAGCATGGCGCACGACAAACACTCTCCTGTCGTCCTCCGCGAAAGCGGAGGACCCAGTAAACATCGATATCGCAGTGATTACTGGATCGGTCCGCCTTCGCGGACGATGATAACCGCAATGGGTCGACACCTAAGCGACGAACAGCGAGGACGCTATTTGCCCGCTTTCTCCTCTTCCTTCGCCGCGTCCCACAGCGCGTCCATCTCGGCCAGCGTCGACTGCTCCGGCCGCTTGCCGCGCGCGGCCAGCGCGCGCTCGATCGAGGCGAAGCGGCGCTCGAACTTGGCGTTAGTGCCGCGCAGCAGCGTTTCCGGATCGGCGTCGAGATGACGAGCGAGATTGACCAGCGCGAACAGCAGATCGCCGACCTCGCTGGCCGCACGCGCGTGCGTGCTGTCGGCGTGGTCCAGCTCGGCCTCGATCTCGTCGGCTTCCTCGCGGATCTTGGCCAGCACCGCGCGCGGATCGTTCCAGTCGAAGCCGACGCGGCCGGCCTTCCGCTGCAGCTTGAGCGCGCGGGTGAGCGCGGGCAAGGCGGCCGGCACCCCCGCTAGCGCGCCGGCCGGGGCCGCCTCGCCGCGCGCCGTCTTCTCCTCTGCCTTGATGCGCTCCCACATGCCCTTCTTGTGTTCGGCGGTGCGGCCCTGCACGTCCGGAAAGACGTGCGGATGGCGGCGGATCATCTTGGCGGTGATGCTCTCCATCACGTCGCCGAAGTCGCAGAGGCCTTGCTCCTCGGCCATGCGCGCGTGATAGACCACCTGCAGCAGCAGGTCGCCCAGCTCGTCCTTCAGCCCGGCCAGGTCGCCGCGCGCGATGGCGTCCGCCACTTCGTAGGCTTCCTCCAGCGTATAGGGCGCGATAGTCTCGAAGCTCTGCTCCAGGTCCCAGGGGCAGCCGCTGCCGGGCGTGCGCAGGGCGGCCATGATCTCGATCAGGCGGGCAATGTCCCGGGAGGCTTTCACAGGCGCGGGCTCGGGGGCTGGCGTGAGGGGCGCTATCGCGCCCATATGGGCGGCGGCGAAACGGTAGCAAAGCCGGGGCCGTGCCGCGATTGCACCGGCCGACGCGGCTGTGGATGCTTGATTCGCATAAGACATATTATGGAATATTTCTAGGTGATGTTTCACTTCACAAACCCAACGGATCGCGCTATGCTAGACAATATCAACACGCGCTGCCCGTTGCCGGAAACCGCCTCGGATCGTCCCCTCGGGCTTTGGAGCCTGTGGGAAATGCTCGACACCTGGGGTTACAGCTATTTTTTGCTGGGAATTGGTTTAGGCGCCGTCGAAAACGATCTGCGCGCGTGCATTGGGGAGCGAACCTTCGGGATCGCCGGCCGCCTGAACCTTGATGCTCACCATCCGGCTGTCCAAAAGTTGGATGCGATCCTGATCGACATTGAAAAACTGGGAGAGGATCAAATCCTCGGAGCGATCCCGGCGAACGCCTCTCGGCTGAGGGCCAAGATTGAAGTGGCGCGCAGATCGTCGGACGACGCTGTTTTTGGGCATGAACTTCTCCAAGAGGTGCAACGCCTAAAAAACGATTTTCAGTACGTCCTTCACAACAGGTTCTTTTATTCGCTTGCTCCGGACCTCACCAAATTTTATGGCAAACCGGAACTGCTAGGGCCGCGTGTCGCGAAGAAATTCCCGAAGGCGAGATATGACATTGAACGGGCCGGTAATTGCCTTGCGCTAGGCGAGCCGACTGCCTGCGTCTTGCACCTTAATCGCGTAATGGAAATTGCAATTCATCGGCTGGCGCGCCGTTTAGGAGTTACCCCCGATGCTAAAGACAACATGGGATCTATGCTGGGAAAAATGACCGAACCTATTAAGCAACTGCCTGACAAAACAGAAATCCAAAAACGTAAGAAGGAGAAATGGGCTGATTGCCGCACCAACCTTTACCACGTAAAGATGGCGTGGAGAGACCCGTCGTCTCATGGGAAACAGAGCTACGACATGAAGGAGGCGACCGATATTTTCCGTCGCGTTCAGGATTTCATGGAGCAATTAGCCACTCTTTGATGGCTTCTTAGGAGCGACTTTTTTGAATGCTTGATCCGCGCCTTCTTCCGTCTCATCGGCCTCCGCTTCTCGGGCTGCGTCGATGAAGCGCTTTGATTGTGCCGAATCGTCAGGTTGTCGTTTTGGTTTTTCTGACATAGCTATTTTATAGCGAAGATCAATCAAGGTTGCCATGAGGAGTATTTGTCCATGTCGGTAATCAGAGAGCGCGCTAGACAGCGGTTCAACGAGATGGACCGCGCATTCTTTCAAAGCGCTGGATTTCGTTCTGAGCTAAGGAACGCACACGCTTTAGGGCTTCTGTCGCGGCTTCTGGAAGAAGAGGGAATTCATCTTCAATCGGGAGCCGGATCGTTACGTAAGCTTCATTGGGTTCGACCGGCCAAGATGCTGCATAGTGCAATTCGGCAATTTTTTGTGTCCCCGTCTCGGTGAGCGACATCGACTGGAGTTTGAGATTTTCTTCACCCATGAACTTTTCGCCTCCTGATTCGACAGGCAGCTATCAGGATAGTGATGGTCGGAGCGGCGTCAGCGCCCGCTCCGATCCAGATTTTGCAACCACCGGCGCACAAATTCGGCCCAACTCTCGGGCTTGGGTTTAGGTGTGGTCAACTGTTTGATACGTCAGCCGCTTGCCCTTGGCGGATTGGATCGCGATGGCTTCGCGCTGCACATCATTATAGCCCAATTTAATCCGGTAATTCTGCCGGAAGTCAAATTCGGCCAGATAGCGATCAAGGTGCTTGGTATCGACGTGCTGATAGACGCCGACAAGGCCGCGCTTCACCACCGAAAAGAAGCCCTCCAAGGTATTGATGTGGTACTCGCCGCGCGCCCACTCGAATTTCGAGTGATCGACGCTCTCATGGGTCGCAAACGGAGCTTTGACGTAGAATTGCGACTTATCGGATACCAAAGTGCTGTCTTTGTGGACTTGCTTGCGCAGATGGCGCGAGACACCCCGATGGTCTAGCGTAACCGAGCGGGTATGGCCGTCGCGTTCGACAAGGCTCAAGACGATGGCCTTGGGCTTGCGGCGGTGTTGGCCAATAGGCTTCTTGGTTTTGCGGCTGCGAGTGATAGCGGTTTCATCCGCCTCGACAATCCTGCCAGAGCCGCCCAGCGGCCCCACAGAGCCGCCAGGGGTCATTGCAAAGCGAATCCGGTGGCCAAGGTGCCACGCGGTTTTCATCCCGCAGCCGAGCATCCGCTGAAGCTGACGGGTCGAAATGCCTTTCTTGCTGGCGCACATCAGGTGGATGGCCTGAAGCCACAGCCGCAAGGGAAGGTGGCTGTCCTCGAAAATGGTGCCAACGCGCACGGTGAACTGCTTGCGGCAGGAATAGCACTTGCGCAGGCCGATCCTGGCCGTCTTGCCGCTCAGGCGGCCGATCTTGTCGCCGCCAGCGCCGCAATGCGGGCAGACAGGACCATTCGGCCAGAGTTGCGCTTCGACGTATTCGAAGGCGGCTTCTTCGCTGTGGAACCGAAGGTCGGAAAGTACAGATTTAGCCATGACTTATCTCCGTTGGCTAAACCATACGCCGCTCACATGGGTTCGTCAAGTGAAACATCGCCTATTTCTAGGCGATGGAGCTGGGCGGGCCGATCATTCGCGGCGCCGACACCCATCGCGGCGGCCGGCAAATCCCGCGCTCAGTACGAGTGCTGGCTCACCAGCGCGCCCACGATCCGGCCGATATGGTGGACGCCGCTCGCGATTGTCTCGATCTGCTGTTCCAGCTTCTTCGTTTTGGCTTCCTGCTCGAGCCGGCGCGCTGCGGCGTGGGCCCTCGACCACGCCGACCCGGCGTGCCGCAGCTCGCGTATTGCACAAGCAGGTACTGCTTGGTGGAGGCCGGCGAGCTTGGCTTCCTGCAGCTCAAAGGATTGGCCCTGGGCGCAGCTGGTAACCGCCATGATGGTTCTCCGCAGCTCGGCACCGGGCAGCCGCGTCGCGCCGGAGCGTCAATGACGCCAATGTATAACCTGAAGAATCCAGCGAAAACCTCTCAATCGAATTGTAAATTGGGCGGAATTTTGCGGGCGAAGTTGGATAGAATAGCGAACAAAACAGCGAAAATTCAACGCGACATGCGGGCCATATAATGTATCGCGTTAGCCGAACTGCATACCGTCATAGGCCGGCTCGACATTCTCCGGCAGCGTTGCGCGCAGCGTGGCGTAGTCCATGTCCGAATGCAGGTTGGTCAGAATCGCCCGCCTGGGCTTGATGTGCTCGATCCAGGCCAGTGCCTCTTGGAGGTTAAGGTGGCTGGGATGCGGCGCCTTGCGCAGCGCGTCGACCACCCAGACGTCGAGCCCGGCCATGGCCGGGATGCTCTCGTCCGGCAGGCCCTTGATGTCGGCCGAATAGGCCACGTTGCCGATGCGGAAGCCGAGCGAGGGGATGTCGCCGTGGTTCTGCAGCACCGGCAGCGCGTCGACCGAGCCGCCCTGCCCCTCGATGGTGACGCGGCGGCCGGGGATCAGCCGGTGCTCGCGCGCAATCGGCGGATATTCGCTGCCCGGCGGCGTCATGAAGCAGTAGCCGAAGCGGGCGTGCAGGGCGCGCGAGGTGGGCTCGTCCATGTAGACATTGACGCGCTGGCGCTTGCGCACGAACAGCGGTCTCAGGTCGTCGATGCCGTGGGTGTGGTCGGCGTGCTCGTGGGTGATCAGCACGCCGTCGAGCCAGTCCACCTCGGCGTCCAGCATCTGGGCGCGCAGGTCGGGCGAGCAGTCGATCAGCACACGGGTGCGCTGGCCCTGCGGGTTCGTGCGCTCGACCAGCATGGAGCAGCGCCGGCGGCGGTTCTTCGGATTGTTGGGGTCGCAGTCGCCCCAGCCCAGCGCCACGCGCGGCACGCCCATGGAGGAGCCGCAGCCGAGAATGGTGAAGGTGAGGCTCATGCCGCGTCCGATAGATTTTTACGTTTGAGCATGGTCTTTTCCGAAAACCGGCTCCCTCTTTTCGGGATCATGCTCTTTGCGCGGCACCTTGTTGAACAGCCGGAAGAAATTCTCCGTGGTCTGCGCGGCGATTTGCTCGGCCGAGACGCCGCGCGCCGCCGCCAGCACCTTGGCGGTCTCCACCACGTACGCCGGCTCGTTGCGTTTTCCCCGGTACGGCATGGGCGCCAGATAGGGCGCGTCTGTCTCCACCATGATGCGCTCGCCCGGCAGGTCGGCGGCCAGCGCCCGCAGTTCATCGGAGCGCTTGAAGGTGAGGATGCCGGTAAAGGAAATGTGCAGGCCAAGCTCCATGGCCTTGAAGGCGAGCTCGCGCGAGCCGGTGAAGCAATGCAGCACCGCCGGGAAGGCACCCTTCCCCCTCTCCTCCTCCAGGATGCGCGCCATATCGGCGTCGCAGTCGCGCGAATGGATCACCAGCGGCAATTGCGTTTGGCGGGCCGCAGCGATGTGGCGGCGGAAGCTTTCTTCCTGCAGATCGCGCGGGCTGGTGTCGTAGTAATAGTCGAGCCCGGCCTCGCCGATCGCCACGATCTTGGGATGCTCGGCGAGGGCGATCAGCGCCTCGGCATCGATGTTGGTTTCTTCCTGCGCGTTGTGCGGATGGGTGCCGACCGAGCAGAACACGTCGTGGAATCTCTCAGCGATCGCCAGCACTTGCGCGCGCTTCTTCACCCGGGTCGAGATGGTGACGATGCGCCCGACGCCGGCCGCCCGCGCGCGCGTGATAACCGCGTCGAGCTCGCTCGCGAAGTCGGGGAAATCGAGATGGCAGTGGCTGTCGACCAGCATCTACAGAACCTAGTTGTTGCGTTCCCCGGTTGTAGCGCAGCACGTAGCGCAGCGAAGTGGTGCGCTGCTGATCCGGGGGTCCAGCTTCAGAAATCGGGGTCCCGGCCCTCCGGCGCACCGCTCCGCTTCGCTCCACGCTGCGCCGCGCCCGGGACACGGAAGTCATTGCGTTTTCTCCTCCGCCTCCACGAAGCGTGGGAACACCGGTTTCGGTGGCGGCAATGTGTTGCCTGGCTTGATGCGTGCATCGGGCCCGAGCTGATCGAAAGTCCGCTCGTTTTCTAGGATCGCCAGTTGATCGAGCATCTTGGCCGCCGAGACCGGCACGAAGGGCTGCGCCAGGATCGCGACCTGACGCAGCACTTCCGCCGTCACGTACAGGATCGTCCCCTGCCGCTGCGGATCGGTCTTGGCCTTGGCCCAGGGCTATTCGGAAGCGAAATAACGGTTGGAGTCGGCCACCACGGCCCATATGGCGGCCAGCACCTGATGCAGCTGCTGCGTCTCCATTAAGGCGCGCGCCTTGCCGATGACGCCGTCGGCCGCCGCCAGTATGGCTTTATCGGCCTCGGTGAAATCGCCCGGCGCCGGCAGCTTGTCGCCGAAGGCCTTGCCGATCATCGACAGCGAGCGCTGCGCCAGGTTGCCGAGATCGTTGGCGAGATCCGCATTGATGCGGTTGACGATGGCCTCATGGCTGTAATTGCCGTCCTGGCCGAACGGCACCTCGCGCAGGAAGAAATAGCGCAATTGATCGACGCCGTAGACATCGCAAAGGGCAAAGGGGTCGATCACATTGCCGACCGACTTAGACATCTTCTCTCCGCGGTTGAACAGGAAGCCGTGCGAGTAGATGTGCTGCGGCGGCGCGAGCCCGGCGGACATCAGGAAAGCCGGCCAATAGACCGCGTGGAAGCGCACGATGTCCTTGCCGATGACGTGCAGCGCCGCCGGCCAGTAGCGCTTGAACATGTCACCGGTGTCGTCGGGGAAGCCGACGCCGGTGATGTAGTTGGTCAGCGCGTCGACCCACACATACATGATGTGCTTGTCGTCGCCGGGCACGCGTACGCCCCAGTCGAAGGTGGTGCGCGAGATCGACAGGTCCTGCAGGCCGCCGCGCACGAAGCTCGCCACCTCGTTCAGCCGTTCCTTCGGCAGCACGTAGTTCGGCCGCTCGTAGAGTTCGAGCAGCTTGTCCGCATAGGCCGACAGGCGGAAGAAATAGCTCTCCTCTTCTACCCAATCGACCGGCGTGCCGGTCCTGGAGGCGATACGCTGGCCCTGCCCGTTCAACTCGGTCTCGCTCTCGGCGTAATAGGCCTCGTCGCGCACCGAATACCAGCCAGCATATTTGTCGAGATAGATGTCGCCGTTCTTCTCCATCCGCCGCCAGATCTCCTCGGACGAGCGGTGGTGGCGCACCTCGGTGGTGTGGATGAAGTCATCGTTCGACAGTTCCAGCCGCTCGACCATCTTCTCGAACAGCGGCACGTTGCGGTCGCGCAGTTGCCGCGCGGTCAGCCCCTCCTTGGCCGCGGTCTGCTGCATCTTGAGACCGTGCTCGTCGGTGCCGGTGAGGAAGAAGACGTCATAGCCGTCCAACCGCATGAATCGGGCAATGGCGTCGGTGGCGATCGCCTCATAGGCGTGGCCGATATGCGGCGGCCCATTCGGGTAGGAGATGGCGGTGGTGATGAAGAAGGGCTGTTTGGCGGGCATCGTCTGAGGGCGCGAAATAGGCGGCTTTATCGGGTTGGCCCGGGTTTGTGCCGGGCCTTCACGGCTTATGCAAGGCCGGTTGTCGGGGGCGAATGGCGGGCTCTAGGTAACAATCGCCTGCCCCCGCGGCAAGCAAAAGGGAACCATATTGGGTCCTGCGGCCGCCTTCCCGCCCGGCTTGCGCGATAATGGCCAACGGACGCCCGGCCCCTTGTATAAGCCCGCGCCGGGATTCCCGGCGAATGCGGCCATGGCTGCCGCCAGGAGATTTTCGTGGATAAGAGCCCCGCTCCCGGATCGCGCATCCTCGTGGTCCTGCTCGTCCTCGTGCTGCTGGCCGGGCTGCCGGTCGCGGTCTGGCTCGATCTGAGCAATCTGACGGAGAACACGCTGCGCCGGCAGTCGAGCGACCTCAATTCCCTGGTCAGCAGCGTGCGCGCCTACTACGTCAGCAACGTGGTGGGGCGGGTGCTCGCCTCGAAACGGGCGACTACGGTCGTGCACAATTACCACGATATTTACCACGATATTCCCGGCGCCATTCCGATCCCGGACACGTTGTCCATCGAACTCGGCCAGGTGATCAACCGCCAGCAGCAGAATATCGGCTACCGTTTCGTCTCGGACTTTCCCTTCGAGGACCGCGCGCCGCACAAGCTGGACGCATTCGAGGCCGACGCGCTTAAGCGCCTGCGCGCCGACCGCAAGGAGAAGATGCTGGAAAGAGTCTCGGCCTCCATGCGGCACGACAACGTGCGTTTGGTCGTGCCGGTGATCATGGGACAGGCCTGCGTCAACTGCCACGACACGCATCCCGACAGCCCCAAGCGCGACTGGAAGGTCGGCGACGCGCGCGGCATTCAGGAAGTCTCCATCAGCGAGCCGGTGGCCAAGAACATCTTCTCCTTCAAGTACCTGCTCGGCTATTTCTTCTTCATGGCGGGCTGCGGCGCGACCTTCATCGGCGTACAGCGCCGCCAGGCCGCCACCATCCGCGGCATGAACAAGGAGCTGGAGACCGCCAACGAGTTCCTCGCCGGCCTGTCTACGAAGATCTCGCGCTATCTTTCGCCGCAGATCTGCAAGAGCAACTTCTCGGGCCAGAAGGACGTCATCATCCACACCGAGCGCAAGAAGCTGACCATCTTCTTCTCCGACATCAAGGACTTCACCACGCTGACCGAGCGTCTGCAGCCGGAGCAGATCACGGCGCTGCTCAACGAGTATTTGACCGACATGTCGAAGATCGCCCTCTTCCACGGCGGCACCATCGACAAGTTCGTCAGCGACGCCATGCTGATCTTCTTCGGCGATCCGGAAACCAAGGGCGAAGCCGAGGACGCCAAGGCCTGCCTGAAGATGGCGGCCGACATGCAGCAGCGCCTCGCGCAACTGAACATGAAATGGCGCAACGACGGGATCGAGGGCCCCTTCCGCGTGCGCATGGGCATCAACACCGGTTACTGCAATGTCGGCAATTTCGGCAGCGCCGACCGCATGGACTATACGATCAACGGCGCCGAGGCGAACCTGGCGGCGCGGCTGCAATCGATCGCCGAGCCGGGCCATATCGTGCTGAACTACGAGACTTGCGCGCTGGTGCGCGACAGCATGGTGGCGCATGCCCTGCCGCCGATCAACATGAAGGGCATCAGCCGGGAAGTGATCCCCTATGCGGTCGAGGGCATGCTCGACGCCGCCGGCAACACGGTGGAGGTGTTCAGCGAGCACATGACCGGGCTCGATTTCTACCTCGACTCCGCCATGGTGACGGTCGGCTCGGCTGAGCGCATCCGCGCCGTCCTGCAAAAAGCGCTGTCGGCGCTGGACAGAGCCGGCGCGAAGCCGGCCGGGCCGCCGCCCGGGCGGACGAAATGAGGTCGGTGGAACCCGTTTTTTCGCACCGCCAGAATTTTTAGAAATCCGTCACGCGAATCGCTTAGCTTCTTTGCCATGGCGGTTCGTTGGTTACGGATCGAGAAGCGGCAAGCGCATGCGGGACCTGCTCGTCCCGCGACTTCCGCCGCGCCGCCGGCCTCCCCGCCCGTATCACCCGCGCGGCAATCGCAATTCGCAAGCCAATTCACATGCCAATCCGCAAGTTCCGGCTCGCTGCCGCGCGGGCCGTCGGCCTGTTTTTCTGCCTTCAAGTCCACCAGAAGGAGTTGGCCCTTGGGTAAGAACCTCAAGAAGAAGCGCCGTGAACGCCAGCCTCGCTCTGCCGAGATCATAGAGTTCCAGAACAAGTTCGAAGCCGAACGTTCGCTGCCCCCGATCAAGCCGCTCAACCCGACCCAGGCCGACTATCTCGACGCCCTTCGCAAAGCTCCGCAGGTCATCGTTCTCGGGCCGGCGGGCACCGGCAAGACCTGGATCGCGGCGACCCACGCCGCCGATCTCTACCGTAACCGCGAGATCGAGAAGATCATTCTCACCCGGCCGAACGTGCCCTGCGGGCGCTCGCTCGGCTTCTTCCCCGGCTCGCTGGAGGACAAGTTCGCGCCTTGGGCGGCGCCGGTCACGCAGGCGATCAAGGACCGCATCGGCAAGGCCGCCTACGACATCGCGCTCAAGCACGGCGGCATCGAACTGGTGCCGTTCGAGGTCATGCGCGGGCGCTCGTGGAAGAACGCCTTCGTGCTGCTCGACGAGGCGCAGAACTGCACGCCGGCCGAGCTCAAGACCTTCCTCACCCGCGTCGGTGACGACTGCACCATGGTCATCAACGGCGATATCAGCCAATGCGATCTCGGCGCGGACAGCGGCTTGCGCGTGATCATCGACATGATCGATACGCAGGACCTGCCCGTGCCGGTGATCGAGTTCAGCCGCGCCGACATCGTGCGCTCCGGCATCTGCGCCATGTGGGTGGAGGCTGTCGAACAGGCGAAGCTGTAGGGGGGGAGTGGCTAAGCATCTACCGTTCGCCCCCGCGAACAAATTTTTTCAGTCGTTCCGGGTTCGCCGCTATCGCGGCGTCCCGGAATGACGGCGCCCGAAGCCGCGCGACACCGGCCCCCGGCAGCCGCTAAGATGGCGCCGCGCTTGAAGCTTTCGGCCGGAACACGTCATGCCTCCCCTCGCCTTGTCACCGCCCGAGCTCGCCGGCCGCCTGGCCTTGGCGGTGGGGCTCGCCGTGTTCCTCGGGCTCGCCTTCGAGGAGACCTACAAAAGCGAGCGGCGCTCGATTCCCGGCGGCATCCGCAGCTTCCCGATACTCGCCATGGCCGGAGCCATGCTCTACTTGATCGAGCCGCGCTATGCGCTGGCCTTCGTGCTCGGACTGCCGGTGTTGGCGGCCTGGCTCTATGCGTTCACGCGTGCGGTGCCGGTCACGGCCGAGAGCGCCAGCATGATGATCCCGGGCTCGAACCTCATCGCCTATGCCATCGGCCCGGTCACCCTGCTGCAGCCGCCTTGGGTGCCGGTGGCGGTCACCGTGACGGCAGTGCTGCTGCTGAGCGCGCGCGAGACGCTGCACCGCCTGATCCATCTGGTGCCGCGCGACGAGCTGCTGACCGCCGGCGAGTTTCTCATCCTGGTCGGCATCATCCTGCCGCTGGTGCCGGACACCGCCGTGACCTCGCTGACGCCGCTGACGCCCTACGACGTCTGGCTGGCGGTGGTGGCGGTCTGCACGCTCTCCTATGTCAGCTATCTGTTGCAGC
>JARRNI010000055.1:0-18055 GCA_037385125.1 Pseudolabrys sp. | reverse complement strand
GGCGGCTCGCCGCTGGCGGTCATCGGCCGGCTCATCCTGGTGTCGATCCTGGTCGGCGTGGTGCTGTCCGCGCTCGGGCTCGACCCGTTCGACATCGTGCGCAGCGTCGAGCGGCTGATCCATGACATCTGGAGCATGGGCTGGCGCGCCGTGCGCTACGTGTGGCGCTATTTCCTGCTCGGCGCCGTGCTGGTGATCCCGATCTGGATCGTCATGCGGCTGGTGAACGCGCCGCGCGGCAAATGACTTGACTGCGGTTCCGGTTTCCAACGCCCGGGTCTTCACCATCGCCGGGCCGGCGATGCTGACCAATGTGACGACGCCACTGCTCGGCGTGGTCGCGACCGCCGCCATCGGCCGGCTCGGCGAAGCCGCGCTCCTCGGCGGCGTCGCCATGGCCTCGGTCGCCTTCGACTACCTGTTCTGGCTGTTCGGCTTCCTGCGCATGGGCACCGTCGCTTTCGCCGCGCAGGCGCTCGGCGCCGACGACACCCGCGAGCAGCACGCCGTGCTGGCGCGCGCGCTGCTGATCGCCGGCGCGGTCGGCCTCGTCATCATCGCCGTGCAGGCGCCGTTCGCCACGCTCATCTTCGACGCCATGGGCGGCAGCCCGGACGTGACCGCGGCGGCGCGTACCTACTTCTTCGTGCGGGTTTGGTCGGCGCCGTTCGCGCTCGGCAATTACGTCATGGCCGGCTGGCTGGTGGGGCTGGCCCATGTGCGCACCGCCATGGCGATCCAGATCGGCCTCAACCTGGTCAACATCGTCTTGGTGGTGGCGCTGGTGCTGGGCCTCGATCTCGGCATCGCCGGCGCGGCGCTGGCCTCGGTGATCGCGCAGGTGATTGGCTTCGCCGCCGGCATGGTCGCGGCCTGGCGTGTTCTCAACGGCCGCTTCAATGTCTCCTGCGCCGTGCTGTTCGATCGCGCGCGGCTTGCGCGCATGCTCTCCGTCAACGGCGACATCATGATCCGTACTGCCGCGCTGATCTCGGCCTTCGCCTTCTTCACCGCGCACGGCGCGCGCGCCGGCGACGTGACGCTCGCGGCCAACGCGGTGCTGCACAACTTCACTCTGGTCGGCGCCTTCTTCCTCGACGGCATCGCCAGCGCCGCCGAGCAGATCTGCGGCCAGACCTATGGCGCGCGCGACCGCAAGGGCTTCGGCCACGCGGTTCGGCTGGTGCTGCTCTGGGGCTTCGCTTTCGGCCTGGCGGCGACCGCGCTGTTCGCCGTCACCGGCGACCGGCTGATCGACGTCATGACGGCGAGCCCCGACGTGCGCGAAACCGCGCGCCGCTTCATGTCATTCGCGGCGCTGGCGCCGCTGTGCGGCGTGATGGCGTTCTGCTTCGACGGCATCTATATCGGCGCCACCTGGGCGCGCGACATGCGCAACCTGATGCTGGCCGCACTCGCGACTTACCTCGCTGCGTGGTGGCTGCTGCGGGACCTCGACAATGAGGGCCTGTGGATCGCGATCCTGATCTTCTTCATCGCGCGCGGCGTGTTTCAGGCGGCGCGCTATCCGGCGCTGGTGCGGGTGCCGTTCCGCTGAACGCAGACACCGGCCAGTCACACCGGCCAGCTCTCCGCCGTCAAGTCGGCGGCGTCGACGCCCACCATCGAGGCGAGCGAGTTGCGGTGGCCGCGCCGGAGCGCTGCGGCGAGATCGCCCTTGATCTCCGACAGCAGCCCGATGCCGCGGTACACCAGGCCGGTATAGAGTTGCAGCAGCGTCGCGCCGGCCTTGATCTTGGCGATGGCGGTCGGGCCGCTGTCGATGCCGCCGACGCCGATGAGCGGGAAGGCGCCCTCGGCGCGCACGAAGGTCTCCGCCAGCACGCGGGTCGACAGCTTGAACAGCGGACGCCCCGACAGCCCGCCCTGCTCGCGCGCCTTTTCCAGGTCACGCAGAGACGCCGGACGCGCGATTGTCGTGTTGGCGACAATCATTCCATCGACACCATTCTTGCGCGCGACACCGACCACGTCGTCGAGTTCGCTGAGCGAGAGGTCGGGCGCGATCTTCAAGAGCACCGGCGTCGGCCCGCTGCGCGGGCGCACCCGCTCGCGCGCGTCGACCACGCGGGCGAGCAGATCGTCGAGCGCTTCCGCCTGTTGCAGGTCGCGGAGGCCCGGGGTATTGGGCGAGGAGATGTTGATGGTGAAATAGGCGGCGACCGGCGAGAAGGTCTCGATCAGCCGCACGTAATCCTCGGCGCGGTCGGCGGAATCACGGTTGGCGCCGATATTCACCCCCACCACCCCGGCCGCCCCGCCCTCTTTGGCGCGCGCCGCCAGCCGAGCGAGCACCGAGGGGGCGCCGTCGTTGTTGAAACCGAGACGGTTGATCACCCCCTCGTCAGCGTCCAGCCGGAAAAGGCGCGGGCGCGGATTGCCGGCCTGCGGCCGCGGGGTGACGGTGCCCACCTCGACGAAGCCGAAGCCGAGCCGCAGCAGGGCATCCGGCACCTGGGCGTTCTTGTCGAAGCCGGCGGCCAGCCCGACCGGATTGGGGAAATTGAGCCCGAAAGCGCGCGTTTTCAGCTCCGGCGGGTCGACCGGTGCCCGCACCAGCGGCATGAAGCGCAGGGCCTTGATCGCCAGGCCATGCGCGTCCTCAGGATCGAGAGCGCGCATCAGCGGACGGGACAGGCGGTCGAACAGACCGATCACCAGAGGGCTCCGGAGGTTGGGCTTGCGCGACCCTATCGGGGCGGGCCCGGCCTGTTCAAGCGCGCCGGCCGGCCAGGGCGCACAAGAAAAATTTCAGGCGGGGTTTATTTACGGCTATAATTCCTACATGTTAGATGACATTGCTAACGGCGATTCGCCCCTCGCGCACCGATCGGACCCATGCTGACACACAGCCAAATCTGGAACGCCCTCGACCGCCTGGCCGCCCGCAACCAGCTCACCGCGTCCGGGCTCGCCAAGAAGGCTGGTCTCGACCCCACCACCTTCAACAAGTCTAAGCGCATCACGCCCGAAGGACGGCCGCGCTGGCCCTCGACCGAGTCGGTCGCCAAGGCCCTGGCGGCCACCAATACCAAGGTCGACGACTTCATGAGCCTGCTGACCGAGAGCGGCAAGGCCCCGCTCACGAGCGTGCCGCTGATCGGCTTCGCGGAGGCCGGCCACGGCGGCTTTTTCGACGACGGCGGCTTCCCGGTCGGCAAGGGCTGGGAGGAGATCGAGTTTCCCGGCGTCAGCGACGAGCACGCCTATGCGCTGGAAATCTCCGGCGACTCTATAAAGCCGGCCTACCGAAAGGGCGACGTGATCGTCGTCTCGCCAGAAGCGCAGGTGCGCAAGGGCGACCGCGTCGTGGTCAAGACCAAGGACGGCGAGGTCATGGTCAAGGAGCTTAAGCGCAAGAACAACAAGGTGGTCGAACTCAAGTCGCTCAACGCCGAGCACCGCGACCGCACGCTGCAGATGGCCGAAGTGCTGTGGATCGCGCGCATCATGTGGGCGAGCCAGTAGGACCTTCCCGCCAAGAGCGCCCGTCATTATCAAGCCAGTGTCCTGGGGCATTCGACATGGCGGCCGGAACGAAGTTGCGCGCGGAGGGCAGCGCGCCGGAGCAATACCGCGCCGTGATTAGAGGGTGAAACGAAATGAACCGTCGTCATGCCTTGCAGGCCCTGGCCGGTCTGGCGCTCTGCCCGCTCTGCGCGCGCGCCGGCCTCGCCGCCGGCCCGCCGTGGGGCTACGAAGGCGCACATGGGCCTGACCACTGGGGCGAGATCGACGCCGCCAGCAAGGTCTGCGGCGCCGGCACGCAGCAATCGCCCATCGACATCGAGCATCCGATCAAGGCACAACTGCCGCCGATCAAGATCGCCTGGCACGACCGCTGCAAGACCATCGTCAACAACGGCCATACCATCCAGCTCGACGTGGTGCCCGGCAGCACGCTCGCCATGGGCAACGACGCCTACGCGCTGGTGCAGTTCAATTTCCATCATCCGAGCGAGCACACGATCGCCGGCAAGACCTATCCGATGGAGGCGCATTTCGTGCACCGCAACGACGATGGCACGCTGGCGGTGCTCGCGGTGATGCTGAAGGCGGGATCGAGCAACACGGTGTTCAAGAAGATCGTCGAGACCATGCCGCGGCAGGCGGGCCCGGCGGTCGCCGCCGACAAGGCGATCGACCCGCACGCGCTGCTGCCGTCGGAGCGCGGCTATTACCGCTATGCCGGCTCGCTCACCACGCCGCCGTGCAGCGAGGTGGTGAACTGGGTGTTGCTGCGCGAGCCGATCGTGGTGGCGCAGGCCGACATCGACGCCTTCGCCAAGGTGTTTCCGATGAATGCGCGGCCGGTGCAGAACCTGGACCGCCGGTTCGTGCTGATGTCGTCGTAACTCTTTGTTCTTACCTCCCCCTGCAAGGCGGACGGGTGGGGGTCTTATCGATCTCGCAATGCTCCCCTCCCCAACCCTCCCCCTTTCAGGGGGAGGGAGCGAAAGGCCGTGCCGCGCCTCCCATTGCCTCACGCGCTCCGCGCCAACGCCCCATCAATCATGTTGATGGTGTTCTGCAGGCCGTAGACCGCCACGAATGAGCCGAAGCGCGGGCCTTTCTCCTGGCCGAGCAGCACCTGGTAGAGCATGTTGAACCAGTCGAGCGAGACGCCCGGCTTGCCGTCCTTGGCCTTCTTCTTCTCGTCGAGGAAAGGCTCGCGCCGACCGACCTCGTAGACCACGTCCTGGATCGCCTTGGCATCCGCATCCGCCGGCAGTTGCGCCAGCGCGTCGCGCAGATCGATCAGCGCGGCGCGTTCCTGGTCGCTCGGGTGGCGGAATTTCTTTTCCGGCTGCACGAAGTCGCGGAAGTAATGGATGGCGTATTCGACCTGGGCGTTGAGCTCCGGATGCGTCTGCGGCGTCACGCCTGGCCGGTAGCGGCCGATGAAGCCCCAAAGCGTCTCGGCGTTCTCCGCGTTGGACGACGACACCAGCGTGAGCAGCATGGAGAATGACACCGGCATCTCCACTTGCGGCGGGTTGCCGGAGTGGATGTGCCAGACCGGGTTCAACAGGCGCTGGCGCGCGTCCTGGCGCCGATAGGCGTCGAGGAACTGGTAGTATTCGTCGACATTGCGCGGGATGACGTCGAAGTAAAGCCGCTTGGCCGCCTTCGGTTCGCGGTACATGAACAGCGACAGCGACTCGGGCGAAGCGTAGCGCAGCCATTCGTCAATGGTGAGCCCGTTGCCTTTCGACTTGGAAATCTTCTGGCCGTTCTCGTCGAGGAAAAGCTCGTAATTGGAGCCTTCCGGCGGCGTGCCGCTAAGCGCGCGGCAAATCTGGCCGGACAACTTGACCGAGTCGATCAGGTCCTTGCCGGCCATTTCATAATCCACCCCGAGCGCAACCCAGCGCATGGCCCAGTCCGGCTTCCATTGCAGCTTGCAGCGCCCGCCGGTGACCGGCACGGTGACCGGTTCTTTGCTGGCCGGATCCTCATAGGTGATGGTGCCGGCCTCGGCGTCGTGCGCGGTGACCGGCACCTGCAACACCACGCCGGTCTCGGGATCGATGGGCAAGAACGGCGAATAGGAAGCGGCGCGCTCCTCGCGCAAGCTCGGCAGCATGATCGCCATCACCTTGTCGAAGCGTTCCAGCATCTTCATGAGCGCGTCGTCGAAACGGCCCGAGGTGTAGCACTCGGTCGACGACATGAACTCGTAGTCGAAGCCGAAATGGTCGAGGAAGGCGCGCAGGCGCGCGTTGTTGTGCTGGCCGAAGCTCGGGTGCGTGCCGAAGGGGTCGGGCACCTGGGTGAGCGGCTTGCCGAGATGCTTCTCCAGCAATTCCTTGTTCGGCACGTTGTCGGGAACCTTGCGCAGGCCGTCCATGTCGTCGGAGAAGGCGATCAGTCGCGTCTTGATCTTGTCGTCGGTGAGCACGCGGAAAGCATGGCGCACCATGGTGGTGCGTGCCACTTCGCCGAAGGTGCCGATATGCGGCAGGCCGGAGGGGCCGTAGCCGGTTTCGAAAATCACCTCGTCCTTCGGCGTCTTCTTGAGACGGACGACGATCTTGCGCGCCTCCTCGAACGGCCAGGCGTTCGAGTTTTCGGCCACTTGGCGGAGGTTTTCAGCTGCTTCGGTCACGGACATCTTGGAAACTCCGGCGCGCAGACATAGGGAAGGCGCCGCATCCCGTCAAATGGCCACGAAAAACGAGGGTGTCGAGGGGTACCCCGGCGCGCCATGATGTTCTAGTCCTCGCCCATGGCGCAGGAAAAAACCGAAGCCAAGACAGCGGAAGACGACACGCGTGAGCTGACGCTGCGCGCGCTGCTAACCGGCCTCGTCATCGGCGCCGTGCTCACGCCATGCAACGTCTATAGCGGGCTCAAGATCGGCTGGTCGTTCAACATGTCGATCGCCGCGGGCCTGCTCGCCTTCGGCTTCTGGGGCACGCTGCATCGCGGCGGGCGCGTGCCAGCACTGGCGCTGCGCGAGAACAACATCAACCAGACCGCGGCTTCGGCTTCGGCGTCCATTGTCTCCGGCGGGCTGGTGGCGCCGATCCCGGCGCTGACCATGCTGACCGGGCAGACGCTGACCTGGTTCTGGCTGATCGTCTGGGTGTTCCTGGTCTCCATCCTCGGCGTGTTCGTCGCCGCCGCCCTGCGCGAAGCCATGCTGGTGCGCGAGCGGCTGCCGTTTCCGGCCGGCGTCGCCACCGCCGAGACCGTGGTCAAGCTGATCGTCGATCTCGGCGCGGTGGGCCCGCGCTTCGCCTTGCCCTTCTCAGTGCCGATGTGGGCATCGTTGCGCGCGGCGGCGCCGGCGGGCGTCAGCTTCGCCAATCTCGGGATCGCCTTCGATCCCTCGCTCTTGATGCTCGGCTTCGGCGCCATCATCGGCCTGCGCGCCGGCGTCTCGCTCTTGATTGGCGCGCTCGCCGGCTGGCTAGTGCTGTCGCCCATCGCCGTCGCCAACGGCTGGGCCGAGCCGGGCGCGGCGAACGCGGCCTGGTTCGGGCCGCTGGTCACCTGGCTGCTGTGGCCGGGTGTGACCCTGCTGGTGGTCTCGTCGCTCACCTCCTTCACGCTCACCGCGGCGGCGTCCCTGCGCCGCGGCGGCGCCGGCGGCTCGCCCCTCGCGCACCGGCGCATCGATCCGCGTTTCGCCGCCGCGCTGGTGCTGGTCGCCGCCGGGCTGACTATCGCCTGCGACGCCTTCTTCAACATCTCTCCGGTGCTCGCCCTGCTGGCCGTCGCCTTGAGCTTCCTGCTCGCTGTGGTCGCCTGCCGCGTCACTGGCGAGACCGGCATCACGCCGATCGGCGCGCTCGGCAAGATCACCCAACTCACCTTCGGCTTCCTGGCGCCCGGCCACATGGCGGCCAACCTGATGACCGCCAATGTCACCGGCGGTGCTGCTGGGCAGAGCGCCGACCTGATGACCGACCTGCGCACCGGGCTCGAGGTCGGCGCCACGCCCCGCCTGCAGATCATCGCCCAGAGCTTCGGCATTCTGGTCGGCAGCGTGGTCGGCACTTTTGTTTATCTGTTCTTGGTGCCCGACCCGGCCTCCATGCTGATTACGCCGCGATGGCCGGCGCCGGCAGTGGCCACCTGGAAGGCGGTGGCGGAAGGTCTGGCGCACGGGCTGTCGTCACTGCCGTCGAGCGCGGTCATGGCGATCGCGATCGCCGCGCCCATCGGCTTCGCGCTGGCGCTGGCCGAGCATGTTCTACCGCCGCGCTATGCGCGGCTGCTACCGAGCGCGTCGGCGCTGGGGCTCGCCTTCGTGATCCCGGCCTGGAATTCGACCTCGCTGTTTCTCGGCGCGTTGATCGCCACGCTGTTCGCCGGGCTGTGGGCGCGGCAGGCGGGGCGCTACACGCTGCCGGTCGCAGCGGGCCTGGTGGCGGGCGAAAGCCTGATGGGCATCGTCACCATCGGCATCCGCGTGCTGGGCTAAAACGGGCTAATTGGAAAATAGCGCAACCACAGGTCGGTAAAGCGGCCCTTTTCCCAGAGCTGGAACAGCGCCCAGTTGAAGGCCTGCCGCAGCAGGTTATTGCCCTTCTTGACGGCGATACCAACGCCTTCGCCGAAATAGCGGCTCTCCAGGAACGGCCCGCCGCGGAAGACGCAGCAATTAGCGGAGTCGGTGCCGTTGAGCCAGAAGGAAAGCGAGATGGCGTCGCCGAACAACAGATCGACCTCGCCCTTCTTGAGCGCGAAGCGCGCGGCGTCCGGCGTCGGATAAGGCTTGATGATGGCCTCGGTAAATAGCGCCTTGAGATAGGCCTCGTGCGCGGGGCCGGCGACAACGCCGATCTTGCGGCCTTCCAGCGCATGCGGCCGCACGTCGGTGATTTTGACGTCCTTGCGCGACACGAAGCGCGCGGGCGTGCGGTAGTAGGGATGGGTGAAATCCACCTTCTTGCGCATCTCCGGCGTCTCGGCCAGCGAAGCGATGATGGCGTCGCCCTTGTTGTCGTTCAGCGCTTTGACCAGGGTGTCGAAACGGCGCATCTGCACGGTGCAGGGCACCTTCATTTCCTCGCACAGCATGCGCGCGAGATCGACGTTGAAGCCGGCAGGGTTGCCGTCGGGGCCGGCGAAGTCGAAGGGCGGATAATCGGTCTCGGTGAGGAAGCGGATGATGTTGATGCGGGTGAGGTCCGGTCGCTCCGGACGCCGGCGCGGATCCCAGAAGCCGGGCACCGACAGCGGGTCGGCCATCTTGCCGCGCGGCTCGGGCGGCTCGGCCGGCACCGGGGCCGGCGGATTGGCCAGCTTGTTGGGAA
This sequence comes from Pseudolabrys sp., assembly GCA_037385125.1. GTDB lineage: Bacteria > Pseudomonadota > Alphaproteobacteria > Rhizobiales > Xanthobacteraceae > Pseudolabrys. Next base: position 9,266 of record JARRNI010000055.1, on the reverse strand, counting down.
CCGCGGGTTCATTGGGCGTGCGCTGCTTGCCCTTCTGAGCGGCAGCGCCGGCCGCCAGCGCCACGGTCAGCAGCACCGCCAAACCTACGCCCAAGCCTGCGCCGCGCGCGCATTTCACCAGACGCAAGCTCATTCGCCGGCCTTGAACCGCCTCGTTTTCAGGGGGCGCATGATATCTTGTTCGAAAACCGGTCCCTCCCCCTCGGGTCAAGCGCGCCCGCGGGCAGGCTTTTCGGTATCATGCGCGTGAATCGCGGGCGACCATAGCACCGCAATTGCGGCGGGCCAGCCATATTCGGGGAACCGAAGGGGGAAACCGGCGGAGCGGTCAGCCGCCGCTCAGGCGCTTCTCTATCTCATGCACCGGCATCTTGACCAGGTCCTTGTCGACCTCGGCGCGCACGGCGCCCTTGAGTGCGTGCGAATAAGCCGGCCGCAGCATGCCGAGCGCGCGCGGCGGCGCCACTACGATCAGCGACTTGGCCTTGCCGGCCTGTACCGCCCCGTCGAGATGCTGGACGAGCTGGGCGAGAAAAGCCTCTTCCGCGCGGTCGTGCCAGTCGGTCTGCTCGTAAGAGCTGCGCCCGGGCCCCATCGAGCTGTTGGTGGTGCCCGGCTCGTCGCTGCCGATCGCGCGGGTCGGCGGGTCTTTCTGCTCGAACACTTCGAGCGTCTTGAGATTGGGAAACTTGATGTCGCCGACGTTCTCCAGCACCAGCGCCTTAGCACCGTCGCACACCACCACCCACTCGCCGTTGCGGATCAGTAACTCGGACATGGGATTGGACCTCCTGACTGCCGGCGACCCTAGAGCAGCGGGAACCGCCGGCATTTGTTTTGGATCAAACGCGGAGCGGCGGCAATGGGTTCGCCGCGGCGTCAGTTGCCGCGGTCGAGCAGGCGGCGGGCGATGACCTGGGCCTGGATCTCGGCGGCGCCCTCGAAGATGTTGAGGATGCGGGCGTCACACAGTAGCCGCGAGGCCGGGAACTCCAGGGCAAAGCCGTTGCCGCCGTGGATCTGCACCGCGTTGTCGGCGGCGGCCCAGGCAACCCGTGCCGCCAACAGCTTGGCCATGCCGGCCTCCTGGTCGCAGCGGCGGCCGGAATCTTTCTCGCGCGCGGCGTAATAAGTGAGCTGGCGCGCGGCCATGATCTCGGCCGCCATCATGGCGATCTTATCGGCAACGCGGGGGAATTCTACGATCGGCTTGCCGAACTGGATGCGACTCTGGGCGTATCCAAGCGCCTGCTCCATGGCCGCCTGCGCCACGCCGATGGCGCGCGCGGCGGTCTGGATGCGCGCGGATTCGAAGGTCTGCATGAGCTGTTTGAATCCGAGGCCCTCCACGCCGCCGAGCAGGCCCTCCGCCTTCACCTCGAAACCGTCGAAGGCGATCTCGTATTCCTTCATGCCGCGATAGCCGAGCACCTCGATTTCGGTGCCGCTCATGCCCTTGGCCGGAAACGGATCGGCATCGTCGCCGCGCGGCTTCTCGGCCAGCAGCATGGACAGGCCGCGGTGGCCGGCCTCTTTCGGATCAGTGCGCACGAGCAGCGTCATCAGATCGGCGCGCACCGGATGCGTGATCCAAGTCTTGTTGCCATAGACCTTATAGACATTGCCCTGACGCACCGCACGCGTCTTGAGCGAAGCGAGGTCGGAGCCGGTATTAGGCTCGGTGAAGACCGCCGTCGGCAGCACCTCGCCGGACGCGATCTTGGGCAGCCATTTCTGCTTCTGCTCGGTGGTGCCGCCGCCGAGGATCAGCTCTGCCGCGATCTCGGAGCGGGTGCCGAGCGAACCGACGCCGATATAGCCGCGCGACAATTCCTCGGAAACCACGCACATGTACTCCTTGCCGAGCTCCATGCCGCCGAACTCTTCCGGAATGGTCAGCCCGAACACGCCGACCTCCGACATCTGCGCGATGACGTCGAGCGGAATGTAGCTGTTGGTCAGGTGCCACTGCTGCGCGGCGCCGATCACCTCGCTGTCGGCGAACTTGCGCATCTCATCGCGGATCGACTCCAGCGTCTCGTCGAGCCCGCAAGCGCCGACGGTGGCGCCGTGGCTGGCGCGCATCAATTCGACCAGGCGGGCGCGCCGCTGGGGACTGTTGCCGCCGGCGATCAGCCCTTCCACCGTGGGGTTGAGGCGGGCGGCGAGCTGCGCCGCGCTCAGGCCGAGGTCGCTCGGCCGCGTCATCTCGCCCTGGCTCATGGGAATGCCGCCGACCATCTGGGCGAGGTATTCGCCGAGCGCGATGCGCATCAAAAGATCCTCGATCTCGCCCAGCGTTTCCTCGCGCGCCATGCGCTCCGCATAGGCGGCAAGCTGGCGGATCGCTTCCACATAGGTGGCGAACCAGGCGAGCCCGTGGGTGGCGCGCTGCTCACGATCGAACAGCCGCGCCACCGCGTGGCCCTCCACGACCACGCGCTGACGCACGCTCGCCACCGCATCGGCCAGCAGGGCGTCGGCCGCGGCGCGCGCCTCGCGGGCAAGCTCGACCAGGTCGGGTTCGGCAACGGGACGGGAAGCGGCGATGGACATGGGCCTCCTCAAGGCTCCTCGGTCAGGGATCGGACATTGGCCGCCACGACACTACGTGTGCACTGCACAAAAGAAAAGTGCCTTGGCAGAAGGGCCTCGGAATAAGCGGGCCGGCGAAGGATCTGGGCCGGTCCCCTCTTACCAAATCGCTACAAAATCAACCATTTGGCGGTTTCATGGTGGGGACTCCGCGCGCCCCAACCCTTGCCAGACCGGCGAGACCGAATGATTTCCCTGCGCCTGCCATTTTCGCTGTCCCTGCCATCCATGCCGGCCCTGTCGAGGCCGCTGCGGCGCATCACGCGGCCGCTCTGCTCGTTCTCGGTGCGCACCCGGATCATTGTGCTGGCGCTGATCCCGGTGGCGGGCTTCGTCGCCAACGGCGTCACCTACCTGGCGGGCGAGCGCGACGTCGGCCAGGCGTTCCAGACCGTGACCCATTCGCACCGGCTGGCGGATGCCAGCCGCGACTTCAAGATCGCCGTGGCCGCCATGCGCATCGCGGTCAAGGATTTCGCGGTGCAGCCGCGCACCCTGGTCGACGCCTTCGGGCGCTCCAAGCGCTCGCCAACAAGAGCCTCGACACGATCGAGGCTTCGCTCGGTGGCGCTCAAGCCGACGAAATCAGAAGCCTGCGCGAGCAACTGGCCAAGCTCAAGAAGAATTTCGAAACGCTTTCCGCCGAGCAGCGCAAGCTCAGCTATTCGGACGGCGAGGGTCTGCGCAAGAAGCTGCGCGAAAGTGGCAACAAAATCGAGCGCGCCATCAACCAAAACATGACCTGGCTGGCCGATGCCGATGCCGATGCCGATGCCAAGAAGCTGATGATCGCTCTGCTTGCCATGCGCAACCACGAAACCGAGTACCGGCTCAACCCGAGCGAACTGACGCGCCAGCAGTTCCTCGCCGCCTACCAGCAGTTCGCGCAGACCTTCGCGGGCATCGACGGCACGCCGGGGATGAAGCAGAAGCTCGAAGGCGAGGTGAATGACTATGTCGACACCTTCGCACAATGGATCCGGGTCTCCGACCGGATCTATCCGATGCGCGCGCTGATCGACATCGACAGCCAGAACATGCTGCCGCGCGCGGACGCCATTATCGCCTCCGCCAACCGCGCCGCCGCCAAGGCATGGGCGGCGCTCGCCCAGCCGCAGTGGCGCACCCGCACCGGCATCATCGCGATCGGCATCGCCATGGTGGTGCTGGGCCTGGGCTTTTCCTGGCTGATCGGCCGCAGTATCACGCGCCCGCTCAACGGCCTGGCCGGCGTCATGAAGCGGCTGGCTGCCGGCGACACCGGCGCGCACATTCCGGCGACGCGGGCGCACGACGAGATCGGCGAGATGGCACGCAGCGTCATCGTGTTCCGCGACAATATGGTGGAACGCGAAAAGCTCGCGGCGATCGAGGCTGAGGCCGGCCGCGCCCAGGAAGAGCGCAGCTCGACGATTTCGCTGACCATCGCGCAATTCAAGCACTCGGTGGAAGGCGTGCTGGGCAAACTGCGCGCGGCCTCGATGAGGCTCGAAATGAGCTCGGCCGATCTCAACCAGCCCGCCGACATCATGTCGACGGAAGCGCAGACGGCCGAGCAGCGCGTGGGCGCCGCGGCCGACAATGTGACGACGGCGGCGAGCTCGGTGGATGAGCTCGCGGCCTCCATCGGTGAGATCGCTGCGCAGGCCGCGAAATCGACCGACGTGGCCGGCCGCGCCGTGTCGGAAGCGCAGTCCACGGTCGCAACCATGTCGGAATTGGCCAATGCCGCCACCCGCATCGGGGAGGTGGTGGGACTGATCCAGGCGATCGCCGGGCAGACCAACCTGCTCGCGCTCAACGCGACTATCGAGGCGGCGCGTGCCGGCGAATCCGGCAAGGGCTTCGCGGTGGTGGCGGCCGAGGTGAAGTCGCTCGCCGGCCAGACCGCCAAGGCGACCGAGGAGATCGCCGAACAGATCGGCACGATCCAGTCCGCCGCCGCCGACTCAGCGCAGGCGATCGAGCAGGTCAACGCCATCATCCGCGAGATGTCGGCGATCGCCACCACCGTGGCGGCCACCGTCGATCAGCAGAACTCGGCGGTGGCCACGATCGCCGAGGGCGTCGGGCGCACCTCCAGCGAAGCGCGCACCGGCGCCGAATCGATGAGCCGGGTGGCCGGCGTCACCAGCGACGCGCGCAACACCGCCGGCGACGTCAAGGCCCTGGCCGACGCCGTCACTCTCGAGGCCGAGGGCCTGGAAACCGAAGTACGCCAGTTCCTGACCAACGTGCAGGCGGCGTGAATCCTTCTCCCGCAAGCGGGAAGAGGTAAGGCCTTGCAAACGCGACCGCAATTTCTGATCTGAGGGGACAGCGTCATTTCGGAGCCGGCCATTGCGCATCGTCAATATCGTCAAAGCGTCATTTTGGATCGCCGTTGACGCCTTTCGCGGCTTTCTCGCCGACGACGGCTGGGCCATCGCCAGTCACATCGCGCTGTCCACCTTGATGGCGATGTTCCCGTTCCTGATCGTGGTGACGGCGCTGGCCGGCTTCTTCCTCGGCTCCAAGCAGCTCGCCGACGAGGCCGCCAAGCTGCTGCTGGAGGCCTGGCCCAAGGAGGTGGCCGGGCCGATCGCCCAGGACGTGACCAATGTGCTGACCAAGTCGCACGGCAGCATTCTCACTTTCGGCGTCGCCTTCGCCGTCTATTTCGCCTCCAGCGGCGTCGAGAGCCTGCGCATCGGCCTCAACCGCGCCTACAACATCCGCGAGTCGCGCTCCTGGTGGCTGCTGCGGCTGGAGTCGATCTTCTACGTGCTGGTGGGCGCGGTGGCGATCCTGGCCTTCGCCTTCTTCGTGGTGCTGGGACCGCTGATCTGGAAGCAGATGGTGCACATCTTTCCGGCGGTGCAGCCGTTCGACAATCTGATCACCATTCTGCGCTACGGCGCCGCGGCCGTCATTCTGATCGTCTCGCTCACCATCCTACACCGCTGGCTTCCGGCCGGACGGCGTTCGTTCATCGTAATCACGCCAGGAATCGTGGCAACCCTGCTCTTGTGGCTGATCAGCGGCGCGGTGTTCGGCCGTTATCTCGCGCAGTTCGCCTTCGCCTATACGACGATGTATGCGGGGCTCGCCTCGGCGATGATCGCGCTGGTGTTTCTCTACGTCTGCGCGTCGATCTTCATCTATGGCGGCGAGCTAAATTCGGTGATCGCGGAGCGGTGGGAGAAGAGGCGCTGACTCGTCATGGCCGGGCTGGTCCCGGCCATCCACGTCTTCTTCCCGGAAAAAATGTGCCCGGCATGACGACGACGAAGGACCGGGCTCAACTGCCCGCCGTCTCCTGCACGTCCTCGAAACTCTTCAGCCCGGCGCTCGGCGCGTTGACCAGCACCGCCATGTTGCCGGGCGGGTGCTGGTTCTTCCACATTTTCATGTGGGCGAGCGGGATCTGCTCCCAGGGCAACACCTCGCTCATGCAGGGGTCGATGCGCTGCTCAAGCACGAAGCGGTTGGCCTGCGACGCCTGCTTCAAATGCGCGAAATGCGAGCCCTGGATGCGCTTCTGCCGCATCCAGACGTAGCGCGCGTCAAAGGTGAGATTGTAGCCGGTGGTGCCGGCGCAGAACACGACCATGCCGCCGCGCTTCACCACTAGGCAGGAGACCGGGAACGTCTGCTCGCCCGGATGCTCGAACACGATGTCGACGTCGCGCTTGCCCGTGATGTCCCAGATCGCCTTGCCGAAGCGGCGCGCCTCCTTCGTCCAGTCGCCGAACTCGGCCGAATTGACCGCCGGCATCTGGCCCCAACACTTGAAGTCCTTGCGGTTGATCACGCCCTTGGCGCCAAGATTGAGCACGTATTCGGCCTTCGAGTCGTCCGACACTATGCCGATGGCGTTGGCGCCGGAGGCCGCCACGATCTGGATGCCGAACACGCCAAGGCCGCCGGAGGCGCCCCACACCAGCACGTTATGGCCGGGCCTGAGCGTGTGCGGCGAATGGCCGAACAGCATGCGGTAGGCGGTGGCGAGCGTAAGCGTGTAGCAGCCCGATTCCTCCCAGGTAAGGTGCCGCGGCTTGTGCATGAGTTGGCGCGACTGCACGCGGCAGAACTGGGCGAACGAGCCGTCCGGCGTCTCGTAACCCCAGATGCGCTGCGAAGGCGACAGCAGCGGGTCGCCGCCGTTGCACTCTTCATCATCGCCATCGTCCTGATTGCAGTGGACGATGACCTCGTCGCCCACCTGCCAGCGCTTCACCTTGCTGCCGACCGCCCAGACGATGCCCGAGGCGTCGGAGCCGGCGATGTGATAGGGGTGCTTGTGCACGTCGAGGGTGGAGATGGGCTGGCCGAGGCCGGCCCAGACGCCGTTGTAGTTGACGCCGCCGGCCATCACCAGCAGCAGCACCTCGTCCTCGCCGATCTGCCAAGTCGGCACCACTTCGAGCTGGAACGACTTGTCGGGCGGTCCGTGCCGCTCCTTGCGGATCACCCAGGCATGCATCTTCTCAGGCACGTGGCCGAGTGGCGGAATCTCGCCGATGTCGTAAAGGTCCTTGAGCGGAGCAAGGTTTCGTTTAGGCGCAGCCGGCATAAGCGCTCTCCTCCAGGGCCGGTAGTCTGCCGCAGTTGATGTTGCGGCGCAACATCAAGCTTGACGCACCCGACCGGTTCCCATCGGACTTTCGGCCTAGTTTGGCCGCGACCTATCGCCGAGCGGCACTGCGCCGGCCGCGCCACAGCGTTAGCGCCGTCTCGATGATGATTGCCGCCGCATAGAAGCCGGCGATCCAGTAGAGGCTGTGCGGCGAAACGGCAAAGGTGCGCGCCATCAGCAAGACGAAGCCGGCAGCCGTTGCCAGCGCGCCGGTGAGGGGCCATACGCCTGCGAGCGCGATCCTCTTGCGCAGCCGCCACGCCGATACGTTTATCGCAAAAAAGATCAGCAGGAAGGTCGCGCTGGCGAAGGTGGAGATAACCGCGAGCGGCGCGGTCAGCGCGAAAGCGAGTGACAGCGCGGTCAGCGCAATCAGCGCCACCCACGGCACCGGCCGCACCCGCGCGCGCAGCGAGAACACGCGTGGCAGCGCGTGCTCGCTCGCCATCACCATGGCGAGCCGCGCGGCGCCGAACAGCGTCGCGTTGATCGCCGAGGCGGTGGACAAGAGCGCCGCCACGCCGACCAGCACGAAGCCGAACTGGCCCATGGTCGGGCGCGCCGCGACCGCCAGCACGTATTCCTGGTCGCGTTCGATCTGAGCCGCCGAGAGATTGCCGAGCGCGGCGAGCGCGACGACGATATAGAGCACTGCGGTGGCGACGATGGCGATGACGATCGCGCGGCGCAGGTTGCGGCGCGGGTTCTCCATCTCGTCGATGGCGTTGGGGATGAGCTCGAAGCCTTCATAGGCGACGAAGATGAGCGCCGCGGCGGCGAACGCCGTGAGCCAGCCATGGTCGAACAGCGGTTGGAAATGGCTCGCCTGCGCGGTGTGCAGGCCGGCGACGGCGAAGGCGGCGAGGATGGCGAGCTTGACCGCCACTACCGCTAATTCTGTAGCGCCCGATGTTTTGGCACCGCCGAGATTAATGATGAGGAAGCCGACCAGCACCAGCGTCGCAAGAGCTTGGGCGAGCGCGCCCGGCGTGCCGGTGCCATCGAACAGGGTCTCGCCATAGGCGCCGAAGGCGGTGGCGTAGAGCGCGAGCGTGCCGACGTACCCCGCTACCAATAGCCAACCGGCGATGGCCGCCACGCCGGGCCAGCCGAAAGCGTGCTCGATATAGGTGAAACTGCCACCGTCGCCGCGCAGCGCCAAGCCGAGATGGGCGTAGGAAAGCCCGGTGAGCAGGGCGATGACGCCGCCGACGGCCAGCGTGATCGGCACCGCGTGGCCGGCCTGGGCGATGGCCAGGCCCAGTACGGCGAAAATACCGCCGCCGATCATGCCGCCGATGCCGATGGCAGTGATCTCGGCCAGGCTGAGCTTGCGGCCGGCAGCGTCCATAGGTCCTCATAGTCCTTCTCGCTGCCGCGACGCACGAAGCGCAAAGATTTCGCGCGCGTCACGTGCGGCCGTCATTGCCCGTTCACAGCCCCCATTCACAGTCCACGTCAAGCCGTCTCGACGCCTGTGACCCGTTGCTGTTGAATAGGTTCCGGCGGCGACGGTCCGGGGCAAGATCGCCGACGGCGCGGGCGCATCGCGCATGCCTAGGGGGATGAAACATGCTGGAAAGGGCGGTGGCTATGGCCTGATCGGCGACCTCATCATCGGCGTCATCGGCGCCTTCATCGGCGGCTGGCTGTGGGGCGTGCTCGGGCTTCCTATCCTCGGTCCTTGGAGGCTCACGGCAATCGTCAGCGCGGTCGTCGGCGCCTGCATCCTGCTGTTTCTCTTCCGACTGGCTAAACGCTGACAACGCACTAAGCTCCGGCACGCGGCCTCGACGGTCCGGACCCCATGGCGGGTGCCGCATCTTTGGCCGTTGAGCCGATGTTGTGCGGGCGACGGCCAGCCAATTGCCATGATTGCCATTCTGCCTGTTGCAATGCACAATCGGCGTCTTGCAGACCGCCGCGGGCCATTGAATGAACGACCAGACGCCGAAACGCGACAAGCCCTGGATTTTCCGTACCTACGCCGGCCACACCTCGGCGGCGGAATCCAACGCGCTCTACCGCAAGAACCTGGAAAAAGGGCAGACCG
>JARRNI010000054.1:0-21790 GCA_037385125.1 Pseudolabrys sp. | reverse complement strand
GCAGTCAGAATGGCCGCACGCAAAAACAAGGCCGGCGATACCGGCTGACAAGGGAAGACAAGGGAAGACAAGGGAAGACAAGGGAACCGGAAACGCGATCAAAAGGGGAGGGAACCATGTCTACGGCGTCTATGGCTGAACAGGAACCATGGTATCGCAGCCTTAATGCGAACCAGTGGAAGACTATGATCGCCTCGAACATCGGCTGGATGTTCGACGGCTACGAAACCTTCGCGCTGATCCTGGTGGTTGGGGTGGCGCTGCACCAGCTGCTGCCCGGCTCGGAGCTCGGCCACCTCCGCGCCTATGCCGGCACGGTGATCGGCATTACGCTGCTCGGCTGGGGCGTCGGCGGGGTGATCGGTGGCATCCTGGCCGACTATATCGGGCGGCGGCGCACCATGATGTACGCCATTCTCGCCTATTCGCTGACCACCGGCCTGTCGGCCTTCGCCTGGGACTGGGTTTCGTTTGCGCTGCTGCGCTTCCTGGTCGGCATCGCGATCGGTTCGGAATGGGCGACCGGCGCCTCGATCACCGCAGAAGCTTGGCCCCCCCATGCGCGCGGGCGCGGCGCCGGCATGATGCAATGCGGGCTCGGCATCGGCTTCTTCCTGGCCTCGTTCATCTGGCTGTTCGTGTCCGGCTTCGGGCCGCACGCCTGGCGCTACATGTTCCTCATCGGGATCATCCCGGCGCTGTTTGCTTTCTGGCTGCGCAGTGGGGTCGAGGAGTCGAAGCCCTGGGAGCACACCAACGAGAAGCGCAAGGCTGCGCGCGCCAAGAAGAAAGGCGGCGGCGCCATGGCGGAGGAGGAACACGCGCTCACGCGCTTCACCTTCGCCGACCTGTTCGCCGATCCGGAGGTACGCAAGCGCACCATCCTGTTGTTCCTGATGTCGCTGACGACGACGCTGGCCTGGTGGGGCATTTCAACCTGGGTGCCGCCCTTCATCGCCGGGATTGCCGCCAAGCAGCACCTGCCGCCGCAAACTTGGGCGAGCTACGCCAGCATGAGTTACAACGCCGCCGCGATCCTCGGCTATATCGGTCTCGGCTTCTTCGCCGACCGCTGGGGCCGTAAGCCGGTCATCATGGTCTTCTTTGCGGCTTCGCTGATCCTGACGCCGGCGCTCTATATGTGGACGACGGACCTGCACTTGCTGGTGCTGATCGCGGCGATCAACGGCTTCTTCACGCTCGGCCAGTATTCCTGGATGGCGGTGTGGCTGCCGGAACAGTTCCCGACCCGCATGCGCGCGCCTCGGGCCGCTGTTCGCGGGGCTGCTGATCTCGCAACTGGGCGGCTTCAGCAAGGTCGCGGTGGCTTTCTCGTTTATCTACATCCTTGGTTTCGTGGTGGTGCCGTTCCTGCCCGAGACCAAAGGCAAGCCGCTGCCGACCTGACCCGGGGGCACGGCAAAGCATCGCCGCGCTCCGGCGCGGCGATGCCAACGGCGGGCCGGCAATACGCGCGGTCGAAGTTCGCGTGCCCTGTGCGGGGATGGAGGTGATCGACTTGGGGCTCACGCTCGACAATGCCTTTTGGCAATTCTCGCTCAGGGTCTATTCCTCGTCGGGCGTCGCCGAAGAATGCCTCGCGGTGCAGGAGAAATATGGCATCGACGTCAATGCTCTTCTGTTCTGCGCCTGGATTGCTCAGGTGCGACGCTACATGAAAGGGCTGCCGGACGGCGAAATCCGCGCGCTGCGCACGCGCGTGAAGGGCGTCGAAATCGACGCCGAGCAGATCGAGCAAGCCATGCTGTTCGCCCACGCCGAACAGCGATTGGCGGCCGAAGGACACGCGCTGTTGGCGGCAGCCGCCCGCGCCAATCTGGAGAGCTATCTGCGCGCTCACGGATACCGTGGACAAGGTAGCGGCGACTGGCCGCTCAACCGCGTGGTCGAGGCCGTGACTGCTTCGAGTGCGCAAATGTGATTCCTTTTGCCCTGCCGGCTTGTTCGTTTGAAGCGCCTGCCTCGTCACGCATGTCAAACCAATCTGAAAATTCGGCGAAGAAAGTCGAAATTGCTTGCGCGGGCGCCGCCCGCGAGTTCATCGCTGAGCTCGCGCACGCGTTCACATTGACGTCCGGCAGTGAAGTCTCGCTCAAATTCGATCGTTCCGGCGTAGTCAAGACCAGAGCGCTAGACGGCGAGGCCGTCGATGTCGTCATCACGACTGAAGCTGCCGTCGATGAGCTTGCACAACGGCAGAAGATCGCGTCGGAAAGCGCTGCGATTGTTGCGCATTCGCGCATCGGCGTTGCGATGAGGGCGGGGGCGGCGAAACCGGATATCGGATCTGTCGCATCTTTCAGACGCACGCTGCTCGACGCAAAATCGATCGCTTGCGCTGATCCGGCGACCGGAAGCCCGAGCGGAAACCATTTCATCGCAATGCTGCGCCGGCTCGGAATCGCCGCGGAAATAGAGCGCAAATTGAGATTGGTCGGCGCGGGTGAGGGCAGTGTCGTCGTGGTCTGCGAGGCCGTGGCCAAAGGAGATGCCGAAATAGGTATTCAGCAGATCGCCGAAATTCTGCCTTTCCCCGGCATCGATTTGGTCGGTCCGCTGCCGGCCGAATTGCAGCAAGTCACGGTTTTTTCCGCCGCCGTCGGGGCGAATTCCAGAGAGCCCGAGTTGGCGCGCCGTTTCATCGGGTTCATCGCTTCGGCGGCTGCCGCACCCGTCATCACGGCACACGGCATGGAGCCGCCGCTCTGACAGGCTGAGCCTGCGGAATTGGCCGGCGTTCGACCCGATTCGTTAGGTTTTGGGGTCGGGCGGCTTGCGCAAGCCGAGCTCAGGAAAACGTGCATAGGCCGCCTCGACATCGCGTTGTTCTGGCCACACGATCGGCGGGAAGCGGGCGCCGCCCAATTCGGGGTCCGGGTCGTAATCGAGGTTCATGGTGGCGTCGATCAGCACGCGATTCCACTTGCCCGTGCCGAACAGCGCCGGATTGCGGTCGCGCCGGCGTGTCGAGGGGTCGAGGCCAGCGCCGAACGTCTCCGGCATGATGATGATGTCGTGCTCGCCGGCGTTGACCCGGTAGGCGATGGCCCAGTCGACAGCGGCGTAGTCGTGGATGTCGATGTCATCGTCGACTACGGTGATGTGCTTGTAGCGGACATGCGCGGCTGACGAGCCCCAGATCGCATTGGCTGCCTGCTTGGCCTGGTTGCGATAGCTCTGCTTCATGCCGATCAGGAGATTGATGCCGGCATGCACCGGCGGGCACCAGACGTCGACGATGCCAGGGACGCCCTCGCGATCGAGCACGTTCCAGGCGGTGCCGGCGCGCATGATGGAGGAGCAGATCGCGTTCTCCGAGTAACTGCCGGGCAAAGAGCCTTCGATACTGCCGTGCAGGATGGGGTCGTTGCGGTGGGTGATGGCGGTGACGCGGATGGTCGGCTTGGGCGAACGGTCTCCGGCGAGGTAGCCGGTGAACTCGGCGAACGGACCCTCCATCATGTAGTTTTCGGGATCGAGCTGTAAGTACCCCTCGATGACAATCTCGGCGGTGGCCGGCACATAGAGATCGACCGTCTCGCATTTGACCAGATCGACCGGTTCGCCGCGGATAGCGCCCATCACGTCGTATTCGCAGGTACCCTTGGCCACCGGCGCGCCGCCAGTAAAGCCGAGCGACGGCTCCCAGCCGATCGCCACAGCAATCGGTATCTCGTTCTTTCCGGCATTCTGCCAAGCGGTCGCGTGCTGGCCCATATGCTGGGCGCGCCACATCAGCACCGGAATGCGGTCGCGGCTCGCCAACATGCCGCGATAGATACCGACGTTCATCACATTGGTGGTCGGGTCTTTGGTGACAACGCCGCCATAGGTGAGGATATAACGGCCGCCATCCAGCCGGTTCCAATAGGGGACGGGAAAATCATAGAGATTGACGTCGTTGCCGGTGATCACGTTCTCCTTCACCGGACCCGTCTTGACGATCGCGGGCGGAATGCTGTCGCCGAGGCTGCCACGGCCCATCTTCACGAGCTCGCGTGGATGGGTGTCGGGCGGCAGACCCAGCATCATGGCGACGCGCCGGTAGCTTGACAGGCCGTTGCCAAACAGACGCCGGCAGCGGCTGCTGTTTGTGTTGTAGTCATTGATGTTATTGAACAGCAGCGCGGGACCCGTTCCCGTGCCCTGCGCCACGCGCATGATCGTGCCGAGCTCGATATTCCAGTCGACCTCCCCCTCGATCTCGTGCAATTCGCCCGCTGCTTTCAGCGCCTCGATCCAGCCACGTAGGTCGCCAAAGGCGATCGGCTTTCTCTCTGCACTCATCCGGCTCTCCCGTGTTCATAATTTCCCGGTACAACGATTCGACCGTCGGTTTGAGATCGAGCGCCTGTCGCAGAGTCACGATGACGGCGCAGCGCCGACGGATGACGTCGCCAGCCGGCGCGTGACAAGATATTCGCGGCCGAGAATGACTGCCGAGAGCGTCAGGCCGGCAAGATCGACTATTCCGCTGGCACCGACAGCGGTGTCCGGGAACAACGCCGCCAGCCCGCCTAACCCCAGAAGGGTGCGCGGGATGAGCGCGAGCGGCCGGGTGAAGTAGCCCACCATGGCCACCGATACGATGTAGACTCCGATGGTGGCGGTGCCGGCGTTGAGCGCAACCTTCCACGTGCTGCCGACCGCCAGCAGGGTGGGGGACAGGACGAACAGGAAGGGGATGACATAGGCGACCCAGCCCATGCGCATGGCGACGAAGCCGGTCTTCATCGGATCGGCGCGGCTGATCGAGGCGGCGGCGAAGGCGGCGAGCGCGATTGGTGGCGTGATCATCGACATCATGCCGAAATAGAGGATGAACATGTGCGCCGATAGCTTGGCGACACCGGCCTGGATCAGCGACGGCGCTACCAGCGCGGCCAGCAGCACGTAGACGCCGGTGGTCGGCATGCCCATGCCAAGGACGATGCAGATGACCGCCGAGATCAGCAGCAGGATATAGAGATTGCCGCCGCCCATCTTGACCAGCGCCAGCGTGAGCGCAAAGCCACCGCCGCTCTTGTTTAGGACGCCGATGACGAAGCCGGCGGCAGCGACGATCATCACCAGCTCGGTGGTGGCGATGCCGGCGCCCCAGAATGAGGCGGCGAGATTGCGCAGGGTCATGCGCCGGCCCTTGTAGGCGCGCAGCGCACCAAGCACGACGATCGCAAGCGAGGCATACAAGGCGGCGACTTCCGCCTCCACTGTCGTCTCGAACAGCGCGTAGATCAGCACCACGAAGGGCACGATGAAATGCCAGCCCGCGCGCAGCACGTCACGCGCCCGCGGCAAATCCGTGGCGAGGAAGCGGATGCGGTCGCGCGCGGCGACCAAGTCCACTTGCACGAAGATGGCGAAGTAATAAAGCAGCGCGGGAATCGCCGCCGCGACCACCACGTCGGCGTAGGGGATTTCCAAGAACTCGGCCATCAGGAAGGCGGCCGCGCCCATCACCGGCGGCATGAATTGGCCGCCGGTCGAAGCATTGGCCTCGATCGCCCCGGCGTCGACCGCCGAGTAACCGGAGCGCTGCATCAGCGGAATGGTGACGACGCCCACCGTGGTGGCGTTGGAGATGGCGCTGCCCGATATGGTGCCGAACAGGCCCGAGGCCAGCACCGAAATCTTGGCGGCGCCGCCACGCCGACGCCCCATGGTCGCCATGGCGATGTCGGTGACGAATTCGCCGCCGCCGGTATTGAATAGCACCTGGCCCATGAAGATGAAGATCACCACCACCGTGGTGGCGACGCCGAGCGGGATGCCGATCAGCGCGTTGGTGTCAAAGGCGAGATAAAGCGCGAGCTCGTCGATGGGGGTGCGGGTGCCGGTCAGCGGCGCCGGCACTAAGTGAGCCACCAGCCCGTAAATCATGAACACGATGACGATGGAGAACAGCACCCAGCCGGTGACCCGGCGCAGGCCCTCCATCACCAGCACGATGACGACCGGCGCCAGCACCAGCATCAGGGTCGGGGTATAGGCGGCGTTCTCCAAGAACCATTCATATTCCCAGGCGATGTACGTCATCACGCCGAGCGTGATCAGCGCCAGCGCCCAGTCGATCAAGGGCGGCGTCGCGTCCTTGCGGCGGTCATAGCGATAGGTCAGGTAGACGATGGCGCCGGCGAGGCCCAGGCAGAGCAGCAGGAACTGCTCTTTGTAGACGCTGATGCCGAGCCGGCTTGGCACCTGAAAGGTCCAGGTGATGGACAGCGCGACGAATAGCGCGCCGAACAGGCGCGCCAGCCACTGCGCGGGCGTCACTGGTTCAGCGGCGGTGGCTTCACTGCTCAAGCCTTATACTCCTCGAGAATGCAACGCCGCCGGCCGGAGCCGACGGCGCCTTCTTCCCTGGTTGCGTGCGCGCCGCGCTATTTGGCCGGCCAGAGACCCAGTTCCTTGTAGGCCTTGATGGCACCCGGATGGTACGGCACCGAGCTCTTGCGCACCATGTGCTTCGGATTGAAGCGGCCGAACGCGGCCAACGCCTTGGTGAGCTCCGATTTGCCGGCGTAGACGGTCTTGACCAGCTTGTAGACCACGTCGTCCGGCACGTCCTTGTTGGTGAACATGGCGACGTCGATGGCGATCAGAGTGGTCGGTTTGCCCATCACGCCGGTCGCATGCTTGCCCGGCTTGATGATCACGGTGCGCGCGGTCGGCAGGGCTTGTGCGGCCTTCTCATCCGCGTTCGGTACCGTGCCGGTCGACAGGTAATGCCAACCGCCGGGAATCTTGGCCATCGCCTGCTTGCCGATGCCGGAATTGAACGGGATGTAGCCGGCGTCAGTGCGGCCGTTCATGAAGGCCTTGATGCCGACGACGAAGTTGGAGGCGGGCACGAGGGTGACGTCCTTCTGCGTCATGCCGGCGGCGGCGAGCCATGCCCGTTGCAGATAGGCGAAGATTTTGCCGGAGCTGTAGATGCCCGGCACCTTCTTGCCCTTGAGGTCGGCGGCGGTCTTGATGTTGGAATCGTTGCGCACGGCGAAGCCGTTGGTAAGCGAGAAGGTGAACATCACGCTGCGCAGATTCTTGTTCGGGTGCCCTTTGAACAGCTCAGTCCCGTTGTAGGCGAAGGAATACTCGGCGCCGTTCGACATGCCGAAGGCGAGCTCGCCACTGTTGACCTTCGGAATATAGGTGGACGAACCGGAATAGGGCGCTACCCGGAACTGCATATTGGTCTTGTCGACGGTGACCTTGGCGAGCGCGGCGGCGGCGGCGTAGAACATCGAGCCTTGCGGATTAGCACCGATGGTGTAGGTCTGCGCCGCGGCGGGCATGCTCAATCCGACGATCGCAGCGAACGCAACCGCCAATGCCTTTGTCTTTACATTCATGGCCGTGATCCTCCCTTGCCTTCATGCGAACCGTGGCATGATTTTGCATGTATTTTTTGCATTTGCACGCGCATCTACGCCGGCTTGACGTCCGCAGCCTGTTGCGCGCTCAATGCCTTGGTTGTGATCATTTCGTTGTCCCATGGGCGTCGGTGACCCATGCCGCAGGGGCAATCCGCGCCGATCGTAAGGCCGCACGTGTTCATCCGGTCGTCAGCCCTCACCAATCAGCACGATGCTGGCGCTACAATTATTTATACCCTACTCAAACACCGCCCTTCAAGTCCACGCAGCATTGTTGCGCCGAGCCACCGGCAACAATCGCATGAGCCGACATAATTCTTGAGTCGCCACTGCATGATTTGTCGCTTGCGCGCACTTCACGGGGTTCACTCGCGCAGTGCCTTGCGGTCGATCTTGAGCAAGGTTGTCCGTGGCAGCTGGTCAATGAAGCGAATGGATTCCGGGATCTTGTAGGAACCAAGCGAAGCAACCGCCGCCTTGAGCTCTTCGATCAACTGGGGGCTTTGCGAGAAGCCGTCCCGGAGCACCACGAAGGCACGTGGCTTTGTGAGCCCATCTTTGTCCTCAAAAGATACCGCGGCCGCCTCGCGCACGGCTGGATGGGCGGTCAAGGCCGCCTCGATGTCGATCGGCGACACCCACAGGCCCTTCACCTTGAACAGGTCGTTGTTGCGGCCGCTGAACCAGAAGAAACCGTCTTCGTCGAAGCAGAGATTGTCGCCGGTGCGCGCCCATTCGCCGACGAAGGTCTCGCGCGATTTGTCGTATTTGCGCCAGTAGTAGAAGCAGGCAGTCGGGCTTTTGACCCATGCTTCGCCCGGTACGTTCGGTTCGGTTACGTCCTCGCCATCGGCATCGATCAGTCGGATGGTGCAGCCGAACACCGGCTTGCCCAGACTGCCACGTTTGAACACCTTTGGGCGGTTGGCGATCCACTCGTAGGTGATTTCCGAGCTGCCGATCGAATCGAACAGCTCGACGCCGGTGAGATCGTAAAAGCGTTCAAACATTTCCGGCGGCATTTTCTCCGACGCGCTAATCACCAGGCGAAGCGCCGGAAACCGCATCGGCTCCTTCGCCTTCATCATCGCTTCGATCATGTTCTTGAGCACGGTGGGCACCGTGATCAACTTGCTCACCTTGCGCTCGCTCAGCGCGGCTAGCACGACCTCGGGTGTTGGCGGGCGGCGATCTAGCACGATGGTGGCGCCCCAGAACAGCGGGATCAGCACGCCCGGCCACAGGCCGTGAGTGAAGTATTTTTTCGACGTGGCAAACACGACGTCGTCGGCGCTGTATTCCCAGAAATGACCGTGGCGCGCGGGAACGAGTACGAAGTCATGGGCGAGATGGGTGATGCCCTTGGCCGTGCCGGTGGTGCCGCCGGAATAGAACATGTAGGCGACGTCGTTGGCGTGGCGCTCAAAGGGCGCGACCGCAGGCCCGCCCTGAGCCAGCGCCGATCGCAGCGCGATCACAGTACGACCGGGCAACAGTGCCGCAAGATCCGCCGGCACTTCTCCGCGGACCAGGATCGTTTTCAGCGAAGATGGCAGGTCGTCGGCGATGTCGAGGAGCTTGGGCAGCTGCTCTGCGTCGATAAACAGGAGGCTCACTGCCGTGTCAGTCAGAAAATAGGCGAGGTCCTTGGCCTTGTAGAGATCGGATATGACGACGGGGATTGCGCCGAGCCGAATCGAGGCAAGCCAGAGCGTCACGTAGTCGAGGCTGTCTGTGCCGAACAGGAGGAGGCGTTGCTCGGGCGCGAGTTCGAGGCCGGCGAGCGCCGCCGCATAGCGTGCCATCTCGCCGGCCAATTCCGCGTAAGTGACCGTCTCGTCGCCACAGACAATGGCTGGCTTGGCGGCGACCGGCGTGTTCTGGTGGCGGTCGATCAGATAGCTGACCGGATCGAGCGTTTGCAGAATATCGGGATCGCGCCACCGACACCATTCGTCCGAATAGATGCGGTCGTCGTAGGGGGTCGGCGCGCGGGTGAGAAGATTGCTCATCGGGGCTCAGGTGAAAGATGTAGATATGGCGTCGCCCATGTGGCCGGTCGTCAAGGCGATGGCGTCGCAGTCACGCTGCGTGCGCCCAAGACCGGCGGCGTTAGCTCGCGGCGGGGATTGCTGCAACGGCGCTCCCCCGGCGCCCCGAAGGGGCGCCGTGGTGCATGAGTGTGGTCCGATTGATGCCTTAAGACGGCAACAATCGTTACTTGAGAATATTGACGTACTTGCCGTGCTCCACCTTGAGGATGGCGGTGATGCCCGTGCCGTCGCCATGCTTGTCGAAGGTGATTTCACCCGCGGCGCCCGGGAAGTGCTTGATATTGGCCATGCACTGGCGGATCTTGTCGCGGTCCGAAGCGAGATCGGCGGGCTTGTTGGTGACGCCCGACGTTTCGATGCAGTGCTTGAACAAGTAGATGTTGTCGTAGGAGCGGGGCCCGC
Organism: Pseudolabrys sp.; assembly: GCA_037385125.1. Taxonomy (GTDB): domain Bacteria; phylum Pseudomonadota; class Alphaproteobacteria; order Rhizobiales; family Xanthobacteraceae; genus Pseudolabrys. The sequence goes on along the minus strand of JARRNI010000054.1, from coordinate 11,937 downwards.
CATAGTTCGGGTCCTTGCCGCCAGTGGCGGCGTGGTACTTCTTCAGGTAGCTCACCGCCGCCGGGCGCGGATCGTTGATCCAGGCCGCCGTCGACAGATACGTACCCTCCGCCGCCTTGCCGGCGATCTTGATGAACCCCGGCGTGCTGGTGGCGGCGCCGGCCACGAACGGCACTTTGAGCCCTTGCTTGCGAGCTTCTTTCACGATGGCGCCTGCATTCTGATAGGAGGAGCCAAGCGCGATGCCGTCGGCGCCCAATGACTTAGCTTTGGTGATCTGTGCCGAATAGTCGGTGTCGCCGGTGCGGTAGGTCAGCATGCCGACTACGTCGACGCCGTTGGCCTTGAGAAGCTTCGGCAGGATCTTGGCGCCTTCGGCCGTCGATACTGCGTCCTGGGCATCATAGATGATGACGACCTTCTTCGGATGATATGCCTTCACCCAGGCGGCCACCACCGGCTTGAGCTGCTTGTCGCTGGTGAGCGTATTGCGGAACGCCCACTTGCTCATGGACGCCAAACCGGGCTTGGCCGAGCAATACGAGTTCATGACGGTCTTGAACTGCGAATTGAGCTGCGGCGCGATGGCCTCATAGACCGAGCTGTAGCAGGGACCCGAGATCCCTAGCACGTCGTCGCTCTGGACCAGGCGGCTGATGTCCTTCAGCCCTTCGGATACTTTCGTCTGCGTGTCGTAGCAGATCAGGTCGATCGGCAAGCCTTCGATGCCGCCCTTGGCGTTGATTTCCTTGACCGCGATTCCCATCGACGTCTTGGCGGCTTGGCCCCACTCGGCGCCTTTGCCGGTCAGCGGCACCATGCAGCCGATCTTGACGTTGCGTCCGGCGAGCTTGGCGGCTTCCGCCTCTTGCCCCGATGACGCGAGGAACACGAAGGCCATGACGGCCAACGATGCCAGTAGACTGCTCACGAGTTTCATTGCTACAGCCCTCCCTTGAGCTCTCTTCGTTTACGCATGTGCACGCGTCTACGGTGACGCGCTTTGCGAGATTGCACGCATGATATCCGAGATTTCCCTATATCGCACCTCCGTCACGATCAGTTGGTTTATCTTGCCCCTCATGCGGCATGTTGCCCGAGATAGGTGTCTTGTATCTCGGGCATATTCAGGAGTTCCTGTCCAGATCCACGCAAAACGATGCGGCCGCGCTCCAAAACATAGCCTCTGTCGGCCAGCCGCAGCGCGTGACGCGCGTTCTGTTCGACCAGCAGGATCGTCATTCCTTCCTTTTGCAGTTCGCGAATCGTGAGAAAAATTCGGGTGACGAACTTTGGCGCGAGCCCGAGCGAGGGCTCGTCCAGCAACAGGAGCTTAGGTCGCGCCATGAGCGCGCGGCCGATCGCCAGCATCTGCTGCTCGCCGCCGCTCAGCGTTCCGGCAAGCTGTTCGCGCCGTTCCGCCAGCGCGGGGAAACGTTCTATGACGGCTGCGATATCGCGTGAAATTTGCGGGTCGTTGCGCTTGAACGCGCCCATCAGCAGATTTTCCATCACGGTCATGCGCTTGAGAATGGCGCGGCCTTCCGGGACCTGAATCAAGCCGAGACCGACGATTTTGTGGGCAGGACGCCGCGCAATGCTCTCGCCTTGGAACTCGATCGTTCCTGCGCTCGGCCGGATCAGGCCGGAGATGGTCTTCAAGAGCGTCGTCTTGCCGGCGCCGTTGGCGCCGATGAAGGTGACCGTCTGCCCTCGCTCGATCGTCAAATCGACATCATGCAGCACTTCGATTTTGCCGTAGCCGGAGCGCAGGCCATGAATAGTCAGCATCGTCATAGCTCCACGTCTTCGCCCAAATAGGCTTCGATCACGACCGGATCGTTTTGAATCTGCTCCGGCGGCCCGTCGGCGATCTTCGTGCCGAAATTGATCACCGTCACGCGATCGCAGATGCCCATCACCAGGCGCATATCGTGTTCAACCAGAATGACCGTGGTGCCACGATCGCGAATGCGCGTGATGATGTCGTCAAGCTCTTCGGTCTCATGCGGGTTCATGCCGGCCGCCGGTTCATCGAGCAGCAGCAGTTTCGGCTGTGTCGCAAGCGCGCGTGCCATTTCTAGCTTGCGCTGCTCTCCGTAAGGCAGATCGGACGCCTTATGGTCGTGCTTGTCGGCAAGCCCCAGGAATTCAAGAAGTTCGAGCGCGGTAGCACGCATTTGGCGCTCTTCGGCGGCCTCGTGGAAAGGCAGTTGGAAAACCGCTTTGCCAAACGCTTTCCAGACCGACGGGAAAACGCGGCAATGCTCGCCGATCATGACCGATTCCAGGACGGTCAGATGCGGAAAGAGCCGGATGTTCTGAAAGGTTCGGGCAATCCCTCTGACAGTTCGCTTGGACGGACGCGTATCGTCGACCACTTCGCCTTCGAAGACGATCTTGCCGCTGTCAGGCGGCAGCACGCCGGTCAGCAGATTGAAAAAGGTTGTCTTGCCGGCCCCGTTTGGGCCGATCAATCCATGGATGGCGCCTTGCGCCACCTCCATGCTGAGATCGTTGAGCGCATAAAAGCCGCCGAAGCGCTTGGTCAAGCCTTCGATCGCAAGGCACACGCCGCTGGTGACGATCTCACGCACGGCGGACCTTCCAACGCCAGAACTGCAGCGGACGCAGCGCGTGGCGCAATGAATCGCGGGTAACCAAACCGTCCGGCTTGATGATCATCATCACGATCAAAATCAAGCCGAAGGCGATGAGGCGCTTGGCATTCTCAAAATCCAGGAAACTATGCAGGAAATCGTAGATGCGGTTCATCGGGTAGTAATTGGTCCATGAAACCGGCACCAGCTCCAGCCAATCGTGCAGCGACCGCAAGATTTCCGGTATGGCGTTAAGAACCACGGCGCCGACAAACGGCCCCCAATAGGTGCTGCCCCCGCCGACGATCACGAACATCAGGATCTCGACTGAGACCATGATGCCGAATGTGCTGGAATCGAGATAAGTGGCCTGATGGGCGAACAGCGCGCCGGCAAGCCCTGCGATAAGACTCGAGCGTTCGAGCCGGGCGAAGAAGAATATCAAGACGATGACAAGGCCGGTGACGTAATCGAGGGAAAACGGGTTGAAGGAGATATTCGGGAAACCCTGCGCGCCGCCGATGTAACCCCAGCTCAGGGCGATCACCCCGATGATCTCCGAGAACCCGAGCGTCAGCAGCAGCAGATAGACGCCCTTGATGCGCAACGCCGGAAAGCCGACGGCAACCCCGACGACGCCGGCGATCACGCCCGCGACCACCAGCGATGCGGCAAACGGCATGCCGAATTTCTGCGTCATGACCGCGGAGGCATAGGCGCCGACCGCCATGAAGCCGGCCTGCCCGAGCGAAACCTGGCCGGTCTTATAAGGCAAGTAGAAGCTGTAGGCCGAGATGACGTTGATGCCGGCGAAGATCAGCAGCGAGCGCGTATAGCCGTCGAAGAGGCTGTCGAGCATGTGCGGCGCTACCTTTGTTCCGTCGTGCGTGTGCCGAACAAGCCCGTCGGCTTGTATAGGAGAATGAGAATGAGGATCGCGAACGAGAAGAAATCGCGCTGGGTGGTGCCGATATAGGCGGACGTGAGAATCTCGATCATGCCGAGCAGGAGGCCGGCGACCATGGCCCCGAACACGTTGCCGAGGCCGCCGAGCAGCATGACGATGAGGCCCTTCACCGCCGCACCGATCCCCATGAACGGCGAGATGCCGCTGTTCTTGATGCCGTCGAGCACGCCGGCGATGCCGGCGATGCCAGATCCGATGATGAACGTCATCAGCACGACGCGGTTGACGTCGACCCCGAGCAGGGCCGCCGTTTCGTGGTTTTCGGCGGTCGCCCGGATGGCGCGCCCCATCTTGGTACGTTCGATGAACAGCCAGAGCAAAGCCATCAGCACGACAGCGACGGTCAAGATGAAAATCTGCACCGAGCTGATGGTGATGGGTCCAATGTGATAAAGCGTGTCGCTGATCGTGTCCGGAAACGCCACCTGCTGGCCACCGAAAATATAGATCGCCAAATTCTGGATGACGATGGTCAGGCCGATGGTGCTGATCAACGGAGCCAGCGGATGGTCCTTGCTGACCGGGCGGACGGATATATAGACGGCAATGACGCCGACCAGCGCGGAGGCGAGCATGGCGCCGAGCAACGCCACATAGATGTTGGCGCCTCCGAGCGTCACCATGTAAAGCCCGACAAAGGCGCCGATCATGAAGACTTCGCCGTGCGCGAAGTAAAGCAGGTTGAGCACGCCGAAGATGAGCGTGTAGCCGATCGCCACCAGTGAATAGGACGCCCCCAGCATCAGGCCGTTGATCAGTTGTTGATAGAGCATGTCATCTTTTTCCGTCAGACGGGGAGCGGTTCATCTTGGCGGCACGCCGTCAATTCGTTCGCAGTGAGATATGCACGTTTCATGCCGCGTCGCGCCTAGTGAGCCGTTGCGGAAAAGTCTTGCGTGACGCGCGAATGCGCCACGCGGGCCTTGCGCGTCGTCGCCGGAGTGTTGCGGCTGCGCCCGACAAAACGCGGAACGCCGCCGGTGATGACGCCTCCGATGGCGGCGATGTCGCCATGCTTGATGGCGGCGAGTGCGGTCTGCTGGGTGCCACCGTCGGGCGCGTCGAGGAAAACGATGTCGGCCGCTTTGCCGGGTGCGAGATAGCCGCTTTCCAGGCCATAGACCCTGGCGTTGTTGCCAGTGGCCGCGCAGATGAAATGCTCAGGCGTCATGTCGGTCAGGCTGGCCAAGTGCGCGATCGTGTAAAGCATGCCGAGAGGCATGATGCCGCTGCCGGTCGGCGTGTCGGTTGCGATAATGAAGCGGTCGAAGGCGTCATGTGCCTGGGCGACATTGGCGCACAGCAGGGTCGTGCGCAGGTTTCCAGCGGTGCAGACCTGCAAGGCGATCTCGGATTCGACGATGACCCGCTCGAAATCGGCGTCCGGCATGGCCGTGGGGCCGCCGTTGATGTGGAAAGACACGTGCGGGTGCATCTTCAACAGGTGGTCGCCCGTGATTGCGCCCGAGCCCGGGATCGAGGAGCCGCCGGTGTGGCAGGTCGTGATCAGCCCCGCCGCCTTGGCGTCAGCGACCAGCGGCACATAATCGAACGAGCTTTTAACCGCCCCGAACCCCGCTTTCGCCAGCCGAACGCCCTTCTGCTTGATTTCGTCGAAATCCTTGCGCTGCAATCCGGGCTCCAGGATCACCGAGCCGGCGATCACGCGCATGCCGCCCGGCCGCCAGTCGGAAAAGCAGCGCTGTGCCGCCACCGCCAGCGCCTTGACGCCCTCGACGTCGCGCGGGCGGCCGGGCACATGCACCTCGGAGGCGGAAATCGCGGTAGTGGTGCCGCCGTGCACGTAGCTCTCCAGATAGCCGACGGTGCGCTGGCGCGGCGTGTAGTCGCCGAACGTGACGTGCACGTGCGAGTCTATCAGCCCCGGGATCGCCGTCATGCCGTCGGCATCGATGACCACGTCGGCCGCGTCGACCGCATCCGAGGATGCGCTGCCGACGGACGCGATGCGCTCGCCGTCGACCAGGATCGCGTCGCCGGCCGCAAACGGCTCGCGCCAGTTGCCGGTGACGATCTGCCCGATATTGACGATGGCGACTTTCATACGCTGCCGGTTACGTCCTGTCAGTTCACTTTCCGGCCGATTTCGTCCGCAAGCTGATAGGTGTCCATCAGGCCGTCGACCAGGCTGGTGGCGCCGTCCCAGTCGAAGGTGCGGTAACTGTGGCCGGTGGTGACAAAGCGCGCTCCCGCGTAGAACATTTCGTATTGCGTGTGACGCGAACCGAACTCCGAGCCGATTGCGTCCCACGCGGCCTTGAGGAATTTGACCTTCTCCTCCGGCCCCATCTTCGCCGCCCGTTGTGTCACCTCGATGATCTTCTTGATGTGCGGGTCCTCGAAGTCGTGGATCGAGGATGGCAACATGATCAGTGCGCCGCCGGAGAGATCGCGCAACGTGTTGACGACGCGCGGATAGAGGTCCTGGGTCAGCACCTGCGCGGAATACATGAAGTGCTTGTTGGGCACGTACCATTCGCCGCGCATCGAGCCTTCGGCTTCCATGCCGGCCATCATGGCATTGACCATGCTGGTCTGTGCCGCGAGGTAGCCGAGCTGTTCGCGGACCGACGGGATATTGGTGGTGCCGATTGCCTCGGTGAGGCGGTGCGCGAGCCCGGTCAGAAACTTGATCTTCACCGACAGCCGGATCTGCGCTTGGTAGTTCTGATAGGCGTGGCCGGGCGTGTCGTGAAATTGCGCGCGGCACATGTCAGGGTCACGATAAACGAACACGCGCTCCCACGGCACTTTGACGTCCTCGAAATAGATGAGCGCGTCATTCTCGTCGAAGCGCGAGGAAATCGGGTTGTCGAAGATGGAAACCGCCGATGCCTCGTAGGATTTGCGCGACAGCACGCGCAGGCCCTTAGCGTTCATCGGCAGCGCGCAGGAGAAGGCGAGATCTTCTTCGCCCGGCTTCAGCGGCTGCAGATTGGCGACGAAGATCTCGTTGGCCATGATCGAGCTCGTGCCCAGCATCTTCGCGCCGCGGATGGTGATGCCGCCGGAATCCTCGTCGACGATGCGCGCGACCAGCTCTTCCTTCTGCTCGCCCCAATCCTTGGCGCGTTCGGCCTGCGGATTGATGATCACGTAGGTGAGAAAGTAGTCGTTGCTGCTCGCCTCCTCGAAATAATCGCGCAGCGCCTTGGCGCGTGCCGCCCCGTGCTTCTCGAAAACCTCGATGCCCATGCGCTGTCCGGCAATCGCGGAGGCAAGGTGATCGGGCGAGCGGCCCATGAAGCCATAGGAGAGCGCGGCCCAGGCCTGCATTGCTTTGCGCCGCGTCACCATTTCGTTGTAATCGCGCGGCATCTGCCAAGAGCGGTTGATGCGGCGATTTGAGCCGTTCGGAACGAACGTCATCAACTCGATGTTTTCGGGCCTTGCCTGGAAGTCATAGAGCATGGCCGCCGATTTCACCGAATTGCGGAAGGCGGGATGCTCGGTAACGTCGGGGACGAGCTCGCCGTCGATATAGACGGCACGGCCGTCCTTGAGCGATTTGATATGATCTGCGCCGGTCTTGCAGGTTGTCATGGTCGGCTCCATTGCCGGTTCCGCCGCATCGCTTCCGACCTTTCCTTAGCTCAACCCGTCGATACCCTTGACGTCGGCGACCGCTAGTCCGCCCACGCGATGGTTGGGTCTGCCACGGTTGGCGAACGCGCAAATGATCGCGATTTCATTCGGCAGCGGCGCGTCGGGCAGCATTACGGTAATGCCGTCATAGTGCGAGCGGACGTAAAGCGCGTCCTTGTGCGCCAACGGAATGTCGATGGCGGTTCCCGGCGCGGCACGCTTCGTGATCGACGATATCCAGGCTTTGCCGCCGCCCGCCGCCTCGCGCATGACGTTGCCGTAAACGGTCGTAAGCATGGCGACGCCGTGTTCTTGCTCGCCGTTCATGCCGATGATCGCAGCCTTGCCGTAGCTCGCGGCCTTATGAGGCGACAAGAGATCAATCGCGATCTGGCAGATGTGCCGTCCGATCTCCGCGCTCGCATCCGTCAGCGGACTGAGGTCGGATTCATAGCGTCCGGCAAACGGATTATCGACGATGGCAGCTACGGCAACCTTGTGCAGCGGCGGATCCACGTGCTGGCCTGCCTTGCTGTTCACCTCCTCGGTGAAACAAAGCGTCCGCTTGACCAACATCCAAGACCCCCCGTCCTACTTGCCGCATTTTGTCAACAAAAACGGCGTTTTTCTGCTCCAGCGATAGTCAGTCTAGTAATGCATGTCAATGCCCGGCGCGGCGCAAAAGGTCTCGACGAACGCGCCACAGTTCCATCGGCGCAATGTTTCTCTCGGCACGGGAGAACTATCTTCCCTCGGCCGCGGCCGGCCGCCCCGGCTTCTTTGGCCGCCCGTCTTCTTTCGGGCGGTAGTTCAAACGGTAGCTCATGTCTTTGGCGCGCAGCAGCTGTCGGCACTTGTCGCAGATGACTGTTGCCTGAAAATCCGCGTCACAGCCGTAATGCGTCAGAATTAGAGGCGGCTCGTCACGCGACAGCCAGCGGTCGCCCCACCGCAGCATGGCAATCAACGCTCCATACAGATCCTTGCCCATTTCGGTGAAGCGGTATTCGAAGCGCTCGGGCAGATCCTGATATTTGCGGCGCTCGAAGATACCGTCCGCAACGAGCCGATTGAGCCGGTCGGTCAGGATGTTCGGGGCGATACGGAGCTTTTGCTGCCACTGATCGAATTGGCGAATGCCGAAGAACGCTTCGGTGATGACCATGAAGGTCCAGCGGTCGCCGATGATCTTCAAGGTCTCGGCCACCATGCTGGGGCGGCCGCGGTCGAGCACGGCGGGGTCCGATGAGCGGCGATAGCGTTTGCCTGCGAGCACGGGGGTGACGCCAGCCCCGGGACCGTCGCGATATTTCACGCTACGGGAATTCACTTCCTCTTTGCAGTGCGAACAGGCCACGATGGGATGGCAGACGGAGCCGCAAAGATTGTGCACCAGCTGGACCGGCGGTTTTTTCGATCGCCTAAGCCACTTGTCGCCGAAGGCGAGCAGGGCCAGCATGACGGGATAGAGGTCGAGCCCCATCGTCGTCAGGCGATACTCCGAGCGTTTCGGGCGATCGGAATATTGCACTCTGCGCAGCAACCCTTGCGCCGTCAGCACGCGCAAGCGCTGCGTCAGCGTCTGGCGTGGAATGCCGAGCGCCAGTTGAAAGGTCTCAAAGCGGGTGGCGCCGAAATAGCTTTCGCGCAGGACAAGGAATGCCCAGCTGTCGCTCAGGATGGCGACCGTACGACCCACCGAGCAATTGCGCTCATGCAGCACCCGCGTTGCTTTCGCGCGGTTTTCCTTGACGACGCGTTGCGGGCTCACTTGACGCTTGAGGGTTGCTAATTGGGGCATCGTCCCTCCCGGCGGAGTCGGTTCGAAGCGGCCAACTTGACGCCACGGCATCATACATAGTCTTCTTATAAAAGCTATACGGATGCCGGCAACAAGGCCCGAGCACACATGAATCCCCGATCAGCGACGGCGGTGTCGCGAGCGTGATCGAGACTTTGTGGGCCGAGCTGGCTCTCACACCGGATCGTAATAGTGCATTTCCAGCAGCAGGCAGCCGTTCTCGGATTTAAACGGTCCGTGGTAGGCCCCGGGCGGCCGGCAGGCATAGGTGTTGGGCGGGAATTTCTCGCCGCCCTGGCCATTGGCGTCGTTGCCGACGATGAGATCGCCCGAGATCTGGAAGACTTCCTCCCAATAGTCGTGCACGAACGGGGCGGTAGTGTAGACGCCGGGCGCAAAGCGCAGGAGTCGCGTCCGGCTGCCGCGTTTGGTTTTCTCGTCGAGCGCACCAGAGAGAATTTTCTGCTGGATTCCCGCCGGATAACCCGGGGGTGTTTCCCACCCGGTGGCCATGTCGAGGGCATGAAATTCAGTATGCGCCTTGTTCACGCTCATTGCAGTGCTCTCCGTTGGTGGCAATGGTCCTTCGGGTCGGACTACCATCCGTAAAGGATGTGGGCATCGCTCGGCGGCGCGTGCGCCGCGCCGGCAACGAGCTGGCGATAGCGTCCGCCCGAAAAGACCAGGGGCTGGCCGCGCTTGGCCATGTTTTCGTGCAGCTCGACCACGCGTCCGACAAAGATTTCGTGGTCGCCGCCGTCGTAGCGGCCATAGGGCTCGCATTCAAAGATGACTACGGCGTTCGGCATCAAGGGCACGCCTGTCTTTCCGCTGCGCGTCGTCAATCCGGCCCATTTGTCGCCCTTGGAGGTGGCGAACCGGTTGGAAAGCTCCTCCTGCGACTCGCTAAGGATGTTGACCGCGTAGCGTGTGACCTGTTGCCAGGCGGGGAAACTGTGCGCCCGCCGGTGGATGCTGAACAGGATGAGCGGCGGATCGAGCGACAGCGAATTGAACGAGCTGACCGTCATGCCGAGACGCTCGCCACCGCCGGTAACGGTCGTGATGATCGTGACGCCGGTCGGAAACTGACCGAGGGCGTTGCGCAGGCGTTGGGCATCAAAGGTCACGGGGGATAATTCCTCGTTCGACAACGCGAAACCCTCAGTTGCGAATTATGTTACGAAAACGCAATCGCCAACTCAAGAAACATGAGGCCTGACCCATGCTCGCTTTCGAGCGCCAGTCCAAAAGCGCAAGCAATCGTATCGAGATCGAACCGCAAGTTTTGATTGTCGCGGGCTGGACCGGCCGCGACGAAGCGGCGCTGCATCATCACATCGAGGAACTCGCGGCGATCGGCGTGCCGCGCCCGTCCTCGGTGCCGGTGTTCTACCGCATCAGCACCGCCAATCTCACGCAGGCGCCGCGCCTGCAAGTGCTCGGGCCCGATACCTCCGGCGAGGTGGAGCCGGTCATTGTCGCCTTGAACGACGGCCTGTGGCTCGGTCTCGGCTCCGACCATACCGACCGCAAGGCGGAGACCATGGGGATCGCGCTGTCCAAGCAGCTTTGCGGCAAGCTGCTGGGACATGCGCTCTGGCGGTTCGACGAAGTTGCTGGCCACTGGGACCGGCTCATCGTGCGTGCATTCGCCACCATCGATGGTAAGCGCGTCGCTTATCAGGAAGGTCCTTTGTCGGCGATGCGACACCCCTCCGAGCTGATCGAGAAAATCCAGCTGGGCGCGGCGCTGGCGCCTGGCACCGTCATGTTCTGCGGCACGCTGGGCGCCATCGGCGGCATCAGGCCGGCGACGCGCTTCGAAATGGTGCTGGAGGATCCCGTCCTGTCGCGCAGCGTGAGCCATGCCTACGACATCGAGGTCTTGCCAGTGGTGAGCTGACTCGGTTCCGTTTGCGCGGGCCGGCGTCAGGTCCCTTTGAACTGCGCCTTCCGCTTGGCATGGAAGGCCTCGACGCCTTCGCGGAAGTCGTCGGATTGTCGCAGCCGGCTGTAGCAGTGGCCCTCCAGCTCGATGGCGACCGGGAGGGTTGCGTCTTCGGTATCGTTGAGCAGCTTCTTGGCCGTGCGCTGCGCGAGCGGCGAGAAACCGCGCAGCTCGTCGACCAGGGCGCCGGTCGCTTCTTCCAATTTGGCGTCCGGCACGCATTCGGTAGCAATGCCCCAGTCATAGGCCTGCTTCGCGGGAATGCGCCGCGAGCGCATAACGATGTCCTTGGTGCGCGTGATGCCGACGATTTTCTGCAGGCGCGCCGAGCCGCCAGAGCCAGGAATCTGGCCGAGCCGTTGCTCGGGCAGAGCGTATTGGCCGGTCTCCGAGATCAGGCGGAAGTCGCAGGCGAGCGAGATTTCGAAGCCGACCCCGAAGCAATAGCCGCGATTGGCCGCGATCACCGGCTTGGCGCAGCGCGCCGGGGCGGCGATGTTCCAGGCGAGCTTCGAGACGTGCTCGGGCGAGGCTTCCATGAAGCCCTTGATGTTGCCGCCGCTGGAGAAATGCTCGCCGGCCGCGCGCAGCACGATGATGCGGACGCGGGGCTCCTCGTCGAGCGCCTCGAACACGAGCCGCAACTGGTCGCGCTGCGGCATGGAGATGATGTTGAACGGCGGCCGGTCGAGAACGATGTCGGCGCGCTCATGCGCCTCGTCGAGTTCGACGCGAAAGCCGTCCAGCGCCGCCAGGCGGGCATCCGCAAAAGTCATGGGGGCGGTCATCGGCAATTCCTTCCAATGTCGGGGAGCTGCGCGCGGCGGCATGCCTTCGCCCGCTGCCGCAACGCGCGCGGTGGCGCTACGATTATGGCAGATCGGCCACCGGGGCTAGCACTACTTTGGCAGATTTTGAGCGGCATAGGATTCCGAAATCAGTTTTTCTGTGACTCATGGGTGGTCGGTTTTTGGAGGGGCCGACCATGGGAAACAGAACATCGGATTGGCAG
>JARRNI010000053.1:0-11421 GCA_037385125.1 Pseudolabrys sp. | reverse complement strand
CAAAAAAACGCCTCCACGACCGGCCATCGTGCGAGAGGCGTTATTGCCTTGGATTGGCGTGGCGCCGTTGCCACCAACTCGACTATTCAATCGAGCGTATTCAAAACGCTAATGGCATGTCGACAATCTGTCAACATCTCGTTTGCCTTCGAAAACGTCGTCGCTTGATTGCGAGGCACTCTGATCGCGGAATAGGCAAAGAGCACGCGACGTCGCCGTCGCGGCCACTAAGCGTATAGCAGCAAGGCGCGATGACGTTCCATCCAGAGTTGGACATAGGCAGCGGCACGCGCGCATCCTGGGCCAGTCGTTGCGGTCAGACAGAATAAAGAGAGTAGCTCGGCTTCTCATACTCCGCCGCCCTGCCACTTAAGCGGCGAGCCGCAAATAGAGCATCGGCAATTTCTCGGGCAGCGCGGTGACCTTGTCGATCTGGATGACATTACGCCGCCCGAAGATGCGGCTGAGATAGCTGTCGCCGCCGCTGTCGAGTCCGACACAGAATACGTCGATACCCTCGTGCGCGAGCGACTGCACAGCCTTGCGTGCGTCTTCCACGAGGTAGCGCCGGTCGCTCACGTCGGTGTCGGAGGGCTCGCCATCGGTCACGATCAACAGCAGCCGGCGGAAGGTCTGCTGTTGTGCCAGCTCGTGGCCGGCGTGCCGCAGCGCCGCTCCCATACGGGTCGAGAGTCCGCCGCGCAGACCGGCAAGCCGGGACTTGCTTTGCTCGCCATAGGCCACTTCGAAGTCCTTGACGCGGTAATAACGCACTTCGTCTCGCCCGTTGGAACAGAAGGCGCTGATGGCAAAGGGATCGTCCAAGCCTTTCATTGCCTCTGCGACGAGTGCGGTTGCCGCGATTTCGATCGAGAACACGCTGGTGCTCGTGCCGCGGATTGTATCCTTTGTCGATTCCGAAATATCGAGAAGCAATAGGACGGAAAGATCGCGGTGCTTCAGCTCCATGGTCTCGTAGACCCGCGTGTCCGGCGTGACGCCGGTGCGGCGATCGATCGTCGCCTGGATGGAGGCTTCCAGGTCGAGCCGTTCGCCCTCCGGCTGGCGGCGCAGGCGCGACGGCCGGCTCACTCGCGCTGACTTGATGAGGCGGCGGATGCGATAAAGCGCGTCGGGATATTCGGCGAGCACCCGGTCGATGATGCGCGCGGGCGCCGAGCGCGGCTCGAACTCCTGTACGGTCACCCAGTCGAGCCGCTCGCTCCCGGTCACGTAGTCCCATTCGCCATAGCGCGCGACCGGGATGCCGGTATCCTCCTCCATCGGACGCAATTGCACCGCCCGCGCATTGGCGGCCTCGTCCCGATCGGTTCGTGACCGCTGGTCGGGTTCCGGCTCCTGCTCGGTCCGGCTGATGCGCACGCCCTGCTCGATGACGTCCGTTTCTTCGGAGGGCGGGGCGTCCGGCTGGCCCATGTCCCAGATGCCGAGATTGTCGTCGCGATAGGCCGGCTCGACCACATAGGTCTTCGGGTTGAACTGCACCCGCATCTGGCCGAGGTCATTTCCGAGCAGGCCGCCGATCTCGCGGCTGATCGCGGGATCCTCCCACTTGGCTTGTTCGTCGTTGAACATGGCCCGGCCCTTGCGCACCCATGGGTCGGGATCGTCATAATCGGGATCGATCAGCGCCCGCGCCAGGCGAGCCACCAAGGGCAGGGCGAGAAGCGGGCCTTCCGGTTCGGCCACGTGGAACGAGCGCCAAAGCCGCGTCAGGCCGGGGAAGCGCCGGCCGGCCAGCGCTTCGACGCGAGCATCCTCGATGAGTGAAATCAATGCGACCTGTAGCGGCTTAAGGCTGCGCACCGGAAAGCGTTGCGGCGTGAACACCATATGCGCGCCGATATGGGCGACCGCTGCATGGAAGAGGCGGGCGGCCTGCTGTCCGGAAAAGCCGGGATAATGGTCGGGCATTCGGATCACGAAACCGTCGAAGCTCGCGCGCCGCACAGGCTTGACCGCGGTGCGCTGGCCGGTGGCGCGGATAAACGGCCTTATGCCCCACAGGGCCGACAGGTAGTGGCGCAGCCGCCGCTCTACTGTCGCCAGCACGACGTTGCCGGACTCGTGCTCGAAGAGGCGCAGGGAATCCGCGTCGGCAAGCGAGAAATAGGCTACGCTTCGCTCCGGATGCCCGGCCGTCAGTCGCAATCCGACCATGACCCAGGAGCGCAAGGCCCCCGGCCCGAGTACGGAGAGAATGAGCTCGGTGCGGTGTAGCAACGGAGGAACGGCCGCTGGCGCCTGCTCGGCGACCGTCGCAAGAACCTCGAGCCAGGTGCGGAACGCTGTCTCGTTGGCTGCTTGGCCGGCAGCGCGGCTCGAGGACGCAATCAGCGCAGCCGCCGCCGGGCCGCCGGCGGATGCGGCGACTTGCCGGGCGGTTTTGCCGACGGCGAGCGCCGCCTCGATGCCCATCTGCCGCGCCACCGACGGGCTCGCCTGCACGAAGTTCAACACCGTCATCGAGCCGAGCCCGCCGTCTATCAGGCCTTCCATGATGTCGATCCAGCGCTCGAAGGCGAGGCCTGGAAACGCGCGCTGAACCGTGCTCCACGAGCTCGGGCCGATCAGGCCCGAAATACGCGAGCGGTCCAGCAGGTCCCGGATAAGCGCGTCGGCGCCGGTCATTGGGCTGCTTCCCTCAAAGGCACGCGGCGATGGCCTCGTTCAGGGCCTCTCTGAGATCGGGATCGTCGGTGATCGGCAGCACCATGGCGGTCGTGCAGGCGCTTTGCAGTGGAACGCCCCGCTGCATCAGGCGGCCGGCATGGATCAGCATGCGGGTCGAGGCTCCCTCGTCGAGCCCGTGCCCCTTCAGATTGCGCGACCGTTTACCGATCGTTACCAGACGCTCCGCCTCGGTGCGGGAAACCCCGGCCTCGTGAGCGACGATCTCGGCCTCCAATTGGGGATCCGGATACGAGAAGTCGAGGGCGATGAACCGCTGCTTGGTGGATTCCTTCAAGTCCTTGAGAACGCTCTGATAGCCCGGATTGTAGGAAACCACGAGACCGAAATCGGGATGCGCGTGGATGAGCTCGTTGCGCTTCTCGATCGGCAGCACGCGTCGGTCGTCGGTGAGCGGATGGATGACCACCGTCGTGTCCTGGCGCGCCTCGACGATCTCGTCGAGATAGCAGATCGCGCCGTGGCGGACAGCGAGCGTGAGCGGTCCGTCGTGCCATACGGTACCTTCCGCATCGAGCAGGAAGCGGCCGACCAGATCGGACGCGGTCATGTCCTCGTGGCAGGCCACGGTAATCAGCGGCCGTTTCAGACGCCAAGCCATATGCTCCATGAAGCGCGTCTTTCCGACACCGGTCGGACCTTTCAGCATGACCGGAATGCGGTTGGTATAGGCCGCCTCGAACAGGACCACCTCGTCGCCATGCGCGCGATAGTAAGGCTCCTCGCGAATATAGAATTCGTCGAGGGCCGGGGGCTTCTTCTTCGGCGACGTCAACGCGGACTCCATACGAATAGAGTGGCCGCGCGGTCCCTGAGGGGACCGCGCGGCGGTTTCGAAAGCGCCTACCGGCGGTTGCTTCGGATCCCGCCGCGCGAGGCCGCCGGCTAGCGGTGGGCGGCCGTCTTGTTCGGGATGCCCTCGATCGGGCATTCGTCTGTGCCCACCGTGGCGCGGGTGAGCGCCTCGACGCTTTCGCGGGTAGCCTCCGGATCGGTGATCCAGCGCTGGTAGAAATCGTAGGGGCATGCCGCGACGCCTCGCGAGCTCTCGCCGGAATTGATCATGCCCGTGTAGCCCCGATGCACCAGCTTGAACAAGTGGTTCTCGGACTGCATGTTGCGGCGGGCATCGCGGATCAGCGACTTGGAGAGCTGCGCATATTGGATGCCCATGTCCTCCTCGCCGCATTCGCCGAGGGTGCGGCCGTCGAAGCCGATGATGGCCGAATGGCCGAAATAGGAGTAGACGCCGTCAAAGCCGGAGGCATTGGCCACCGCCACGTAACTGTTGTTGGCCCAGGCCATGGCTTTCGCCATGATCACCTGCTGGTCCTTGGCCGGGTACATGTAGCCCTGGCATCGCACGATGAGCTCGGCGCCCTTCATGGCGCAGTCGCGCCAGATTTCGGGATAGTTGCCGTCGTCGCAGATGATCAGGCTGATCTTGAGGCCTTTCGGCCCTTCCGACACATAAGTGCAGTTGCCGGGATACCATCCTTCGATCGGCACCCACGGCATGATCTTGCGATATTTCTGAACGATCTCGCCTTTGTCGTTCATCAGGATCAGGGTGTTGTAAGGCGCCTTGTTGGGATGGTCTTCATGGCGCTCGCCGGTGAGCGAAAACACGCCCCAGCTTTTGGCCTTGCGGCAGGCCGCGCCGAAGATCTCGGTCTCTTCGCCGGGAACGCTGGATGCGGTTTCGTACATTTCCTTCTGGTCGTACATAATCCCGTGCGTGCTGTATTCCGGGAAGATCGCCAGATCCATACCCGGCAGGCCGACCTTCATGCCGACCATCATGTCGGCGATGTTCTGGGCGTTGGCCAGTACCTCTTTCTTGGTGTGCAGGCGGGGCATCTTGTAATTGACGACTGCAACACCGACGGTGTCGTTACTGCTCGAAATGTCGCCGTGAAGCATAGCTTCCTCCTTGGTTCGGGGACTCGCGTGCGCTGGGGATCAAACCGTCATGTGTTTGTGAACAAGAGAGTCGGTCAACTCGCCGATGTCGCCCTGGGCGGCGATCGTACCGCGCTCCATGATGACGAAGCGCTGCGAGGCGCGACGGGCGAACGCCACGTTCTGCTCGACGAGAATCGCGGCAATGCCATGCTCTCGATTGAGCTTCAGAATGACCTCCTCGATTTCTTCCACGATGCTTGGCTGGATGCCTTCGGTCGGCTCGTCGAGGAGGATGATCTTCGGCTCGGTCAGCAGGGCGCGGGCGATCGCGAGCTGCTGCTGCTGGCCGCCCGAGAGGTTTCCGCCGAGCCGGCTCAAAAACTCCTTGAGCATCGGAAACAGTTCGAAGACGAAATCGTCGATGACAGTGGTCTGGATTGGACGAGCGAACAGCCCGAGATAGAGGTTCTCGCGAACCGTGAAATTCGGAAGAATGCCTCGCCCCTGCGGGACATAGGCGATTCCGATCTTGGCGCGCTCATCCGTGGGCACGCGCGCGATGTCCTGATCGTCGAGACGCAGCTCGCCGGTCATCCGATCCATCAAGCCGATAATGGTCCGCAACAATGTGGTCTTCCCGACGCCGTTGCGGCCGAGAACGCTCAGTAGCTCCTTGTCGCGGATCTGCATGCTGACGCTCTGCAGCGCGCGGCTGTTGCCGTAAAAGGCGTCGACGTCGATCAGTTCAAGCACCGGAAATCCCTCCCGACCCGAGATAGGCGCGTTTCACTTCCGGGTTCTGCTCGATCTCGGCGATCTTGCCTTCGGCGAGAATGCGGCCCTGATGCATCACCGAAATGGTATCGCCGATTTCTCTGACGAAGCCCATGTCGTGCTCGACCACAATGAGGGTGTGGCGGCCTTTCAGCCGGTTGAACAGTTCAGCGGTCTTGTGGGTCTCCGCGCTGGTCATGCCAGCCGTAGGTTCGTCCATCAGGATGAGATCGGCGTCCTGGGCTACCAGCAAGGCGGCTTCCAGCCACTGGGTCTGGCCGTGCGAGAGCCGGCGCGCCGGTCGGTGCAGTTCGTCTTTGAGGCCAACGAGCTCGGCGAGTTTCTCCAGGCCGTCGACGCTGTCGCCGTTGTGGCCTCTCACGAGATTGTGGAAGACGCCGAGCTTCTTGCAGTAGGCGACGCGCAAGTTCTCGCGAACGGTCAAATCCTTGAACACGCTCGGCACTTGAAACTTGCGGCCGATACCGAGCCGGGCGATGAGGTATTCCTGCCAACGGGTGATATCGTGGTTGCGGTAGAGGATCTCGCCGGCCGCCGCCCTGGCCTTACCGCAGATGGCGTCGAGCGCCGTGGTCTTGCCGGCCCCGTTCGGCCCGATGAGGCAGCGGAGCTCACCTTGCTCCACGGTGAGATTGAGCCCCGCTACGGCCTGAAAGCCGCTGAAGCTGACATGCACGTCGCGCATTTCGAGGAGGGCCGTCATTTTCAGACCTCCCGCATGGGTTTTGAGCCTTGCAGCGCGACGTCATTCATATTCATCGTCGGGCGTTTCGATTGGCCGCCGTGGGCGCGATTGCGCCTGCGATTGAGCGCCTCGACGGCGATGTCGATCAGGCTGATCAGCCCCTTCGGCAGGAACAGCACCACGGCGATGAAAATGGCGCCCATGACAAGCATCCAGGTGTCAAGAAAAGTGGGCGATTCCGATAGGTTGCCCTGCACACCGGTGACCAGGATGGCGCCGAGCGCGGCGCCGATGAGCGAGCCGCGGCCGCCGACCGCACACCAGATGACGATGGAAAGGCTCAAGGGGACCGCAAGGAATGTCGGCGAGGCGAATTCCATCACGAGCGTATAAAGCATGCCGGCGAGCCCAGCGATGCCGGCTGAGACGGTAAAGGCGAAGTTCTGATAGGCGGCCACGTCGTAGCCGAAATAGCGGACCCGGTTCTCGTCGTCACGGATCGCCTGCAGGATGAGGCCGGTCTTGGTCTGGGTGATGGCGAGGCCGCCGAGCAGGACCACGCAGAGTGTCCCTGCGATCAGATAGTAGGTATTAGAGCTGTAGGCGTCGAAAGTGATGCCGAACAGCTTCAACGTGGTGAGATCGGTGATGCCGTTAAAGCCGCCGGTGTATTTCTGCTGGTCGATAATCAACAGGTTCACAACGACCAGCATGGCGAGCGTGATGATGGCGACAAAGACGCCGGTAATCCGGCCGCGGAACATGAACCATCCGAGCAGCAGCGCGAGCAGCATGGGCGCCGCCACCCCGGCAAATATGGCGAAGGCATACGAGTGGAATGGCTCCCAGAACCAGGGCAACGTCTTGACGTTGTTCCAGACCATGAAGTCCGGCAAGCCCTTGGCACCGGTCTGGATCGGGATCGTGCGCAGCTTAAGCGCCATCGCCATGGCGTAGGAGCCGAGCCCGAAGCTCACCGCCTGTCCGAGATTGAGGATGCCGGTATAGCCCCACGAAAAGGACAGCGCCGCCGAGAGGATCCCGAACACCAGGTAGCGCATGTACTTATTGAGCAGGTAGTCATTGTTGAGTATCAGCGGAAAGATCATGATGACGACGCAGAACAGCAGATAACCCGCCAACCGCCAGCGCGCATAATTGGATGGTTTCATCGGTCAGCCTCGCCGCACGCGCACGGTGAACATGCCTTCTGGCCGGAACCGGATCAGGATCACGACGCCGAAAAAGACCAGCGCCTTGGCCAGGGTGTCATTGTACAGATAGGCCAGAAGCCCGGAGAGCTCGCCGAGCAAACCGGCGCTCGCGACCGTTCCGAGCAGGCTCGACACGCCGCCGACCACCACCACCATGAAGGCGTCGACCACGATGCTGGTGCCCATGTCCGGCGCCACGCTCTTCAGCGGACCGATAAGGGCGCCGGCGACGCCGGCGAGCCCGGCGCCATAGGCAAAGGTGAGGCCGTAGACGCGCGCGGCATTGATGCCGAAGCAGCGCGCCACCTCGGCATTCTGCGTCACGGCGCGCAGACGGAAGCCGTACCGCGTGCGGGTGATGAGGAAATACGTGAACGCCAGCAGCGCGACCGTCAGGGCGAAGATGAAAATCCGGTAGGCCGACACGTCGACCCCGAACAGGGGGACCGCCTTGGTCAGCCAGTTCGGCATCTTGATGTAGCGCAGCTTGGCGCCGGCGCTAAGCCGGATGCTCTGCTGTAGGATCACGCCGACGCCCCATGTGGCCAGGATGGTGTCGAGCGGCCGCTTGTAAAGATGCTGGACAATGAGGCGTTCGATAAGCCAGCCGACGCCGGCGACCATGAAGAAAGCAAAGACCACGCAGATCAACAGGTTGAGGCCAAAGGTCTTCTGCAGAAACCAGACGGAATAGGCGCCGAGCATGACAAATTCGCCGTGAGCGAGATTGATGACGCCCATGGTGCCGTAGATGATGGCGAGCCCCAGGGACACCAACAGAAGAATCGAAGCAATGCTGAGTCCGGTGAAAACCTGATTAAGGGTATCTGCCATCCAACGCTCCGCGTCGACACGTCGATTCCGAATTCGCTCCCGGGCGGAGGCGGGTGCGGCCGCTGGGGAGAGGCCCGCACCCGCCTGGGACACCTTCATTGCGAAGGCGCAGGGATTGCCCCGTTTGGCGGTTCTTTTGCGCGCCTTACGATTTCGTCATCTTCAGACCGGTCGGCGTACAGACCTGTCCCTGATAAGCCCAGTAAGGCTTGGGCTCGACCCATTGCTTCGTCTGTTCGATGATCTTGAACTGACCGTTCGATTGTGCCTCGCCGATCTTCGGCCACAGGTAGGTGTGCGAATTCTCCGGATCGATCTTCACCAGGCCTTGGGGGGCCTTGAACTCCTGACCCCAAGCCGCCTTGCGGATTTCGGGCGGGGTGAGGTTCTTGCCGCCGAGCTTCTCGACCGCCTGCTTAAACAGGTAAACCTGGAAATAGGCGGGCTCGGAGACGAAGTTCGTCACCTTGTCCTTGCCGTATTTTTTCTTGAAGGCCTCGACAAACTTGTGGTTTTCGGGCGAGTCGTACGACATGAAATAGGGCGCCGAGGTGAAGTGGCCAGCGGCGAACTCGCCGCCCATCGCCGCGATTTCTTCTTCCGACGTGGTCAAACTTGCCATCGGCATCTTGGCCGGATCGAGACCTGCCGCCTTGTACTGCCGGTGCAGCGCCACCACGGAGTCACCGACTACGGTCGAGAAAATGACGTCCGGCTTGGTGTCCTTGAACTTCTGAATGACCGAGCTGAACTCGGAATGGCCTAGTGGCACGTATTCTTCGCCGACCACTTCGCCCCCCAGCCTCTTGAGCAGGATCTTGCAGACGTTGTTCTCTTCCTTCGGATAGATGTAGTTCGATCCGATCAGATAGAACTTCTTGCCGAAATTCTTCAGCAGCCAGGGGACGAAATCCTGCTGCTGCTGGTTCGGCACCGCGCCCGTGTAGATCACGTTCAGCGAGCATTCGCGGCCCTCGTAGAGGGTCGGGTACCAGTAGAGATTATGGTACTTTTCGAAGACCGGCAGCACGGCCTTGCGGCTCGCCGAGGTATATGAGCCGAACACGCTGACGCACTTGTCGCCGAGAACGAGCTTTCGCGCTTTCTGCGCGAAGGTGGCCGGATCGGAAGCGGGATCCTCCACCACCGGTTTCAGCTTCATGCCGTTGACGCCGCCGGCGGCGTTGATCTCTTCGATCGCCATCAGGCAGGCCTGGTTCAGCGACGTCTCAATGATCGCGGTCGTGCCGGTCAGCGAATACAGCACGCCGACCTTGATCTCGCCGCCGGCCGCATGGGCGATGTCGGCGTTCTTTATCCAGATGTGAGGAAATCCGAAAGAAGCGGCAGCGCCAGCCGCAGCCGTTGCCTTCAGGAAGTCACGCCTCTTTATGGTCATGTTCGTGTTCTCCCAGAACAAAAAAACAAAAAGCCCCACGACGAACGGGCGGCTCGTTGTGAAGCTTTGATGCCTGTTTCGATGTAGGCGGCGCTGTTGCCGCGGCCGCCAACGAGAGCAGCGAATGGAAAGCTAACCGAGCAGTTGGTGGGAGTCAACAAGATGCGAGGCGAACGAGGCGACGGTCGTGCGCCGCTCCATCGCCTGACTGCGCAGATAGGCGTAGGCTTCGTCTTCCCCGACCCGGCGCATGTCCATTATGATCGACTTGGCTCTCTCTATATCGCGGATTGCTTTGATGTTCTCGTCAAGGCGCGCGATCCGGCTGCGCAGCCGCCTAATGAACTGGAACTGATTGCGCGCAAGTACCAGGCTCGTCTGAATTGCGCTTGGCTGAAACGGGCGATGGAGCACCGCGTCCGGGCAGCAGGCGCGCAGCTTTTTCAGAGAGTGCTGGCCATTTTCGGGCAGCAGGAGGATAAGCGCGGCGCTGGCTTCGCCGGGCACCCAGGGCAACTGATCCGATAACGGAAGGTTGATATCGGCCACGATAATGTCGTGCTCAGCCGGCAACTGGTCAGTCACCGGAAACAGGTGGATCACGTGGCGCGCCGCACGCCGCAATTCGCGCAGTAGCAGATCGACCTGGGCATCGCGTTCCGCCGCGACCAGGACCGATAGTTTTTCCGTCTCATGCCGCGGCGGCGTCATCGCTGCCCGCTCTTGTTACGCTGGAACTAGCCGGCCGAAACCGGTGCCGGTCAGGAATGGATCGGGCGGCACCAGGGAGGATGATTCCTGCAGCAGATCGAACTGGCCGCGACAATTTGCCCGACCTATGCGGCTCCAAAGGTTGGCATGGCTGCAGCCCGCGTCGATCGAAATGGTGCCCTGCGGAGCATCGAAGCTCGAGCCGAGCACCATGGGCCGCAAGATCTCCGGATCCAGCGAATTGGCGAGCTCCAGCGCGCGCGCAAACAGATGGACCTGAAAATAGGCGGCTTCCACGCACATATTGGTGGATTGGTCGTCGCCGAAGCGCCGTTTATAGCGTTTCACGAAGGCATCATTGGCCACCCCGGGCAGGCCCTCGAAATACGGTGCCGCCGTTATATGGCCCTCGCCGACGTCCGGTCCCATGGCGCGAATCTCGGCCTCCGTGGTGGTCAGGCTGGCAATCGGCGTGGTGCGCGGATTGAAACCGAAATCGGCGTAGGTTTGGTAGAGATAGACCGTGGCTTCACCCACGACCGTGGAGAAAATGACGTCCGGGGAAAGCTGACGGATTTCGTTCAGGACCGGCACGAAATCCCGGCGCGACGCGCGCAGCCCGACATAGCGCTCGCCCACAACCTGTCCGCCGCGCTTGGTCAGCAGTTCGCGCATCACGCGGTTCGACTCGCGCGGATAAACGTAGTCGGAGCCGATCAGATAGAAGCGCGATCCGTATTTCTCTGTGAGAAATTGGCAGAGCGAGACGCTATTCTGATTTGGGGCGGCGCCGGTATAGATGACATTAGGAGAGTATTCGAAACCTTCATAAAGGGTCGGATACCACAAGAGGCAGTTCAGCCGCTCGACGATGGGCAAAACGGCCTTGCGGCTGCTAGAGGTGTAGCAACCGAAAATTGTCGAAATCTGATCTTCAACGATCATGCGTTTCGCATAAGCGCGAAATAGGGCATTTTCGGAAGCGGGATCGTAAATGACCGGAACGAGCTCGCGGCCGTTGATGCCGCCGCGCTCATTAATCTCTTCGATGGCAATCAGCGTGCCATAAACTTGCGTTTCTTCGATGATTGCCATGAAGCCGCTGCGGGAGAAGAGGACCCCAACGCGCCACGGCTCGCTTGTATTTGCCGGTGATATTGGATTCA
>JARRNI010000052.1:0-15436 GCA_037385125.1 Pseudolabrys sp. | reverse complement strand
ATGCACGGCCTCGGCGGCGCTCATCTACTCCTCGCCGTTTCCGGTGCGCTCGACCGCCGTGGTGAGAGGGCGCTTCCCGGCGCGGACGAACGCGGTGATCTTAGCGACGCGCGCATCGCCGCCGAATTCGCGCTCGACCTGGTCGAGGCGCGCGCGGAACTCGCCGGTGCCGAAGAACAGCACCCGGTAGGCGCGCCGCACATTGAGAATTTCGGCTTTCGAAAACCCGGCGCGGCGCATACCCACGACGTTGAGCCCGACCAGATTAGCCAACGGCCCCTGTGCCATGCCCCAGGGAATGATATCGGCGCGGACGCCGCTCAAGCCGACGACCATTGCGCCCTCGCCGATGCGCACGAACTGGCGCACCGCCACTCCGCCGCCGAACACCACATTGTCGCCGACAGTAACGTGGCCGCCGAGCATGATGTTGTTGGCGAACACCACATTGTTGCCGACCTGGCAGTCATGCGCGACGTGCGAGCCCACCATGAGGAAGCACTTGTTACCGACGGTGGTCACACCACGGTCCTGCGCGGTGCCGGTATTCATGGTGACATGCTCCCGGATGTCGCAATCCGCGCCCACCTCGAGACGCGTCGGCTCGCCGCCATAGCTCGCCGACTGCGGCGGACCGCCGAGCGAGGCGAAGGGATGGATGACGGTGCGCGGCCCGATGCCGGTATGGCCGGTCAGGTTGACATGGCTGACAAGCCGGCAGCCGTCGCCCAGATGCACATGCGACCCGATGGTACAATAAGGGCCGATCGCTACATCCTTGCCGATCGTTGCCCCAGCCTCGACGCGCGCCGAGGGATCGATCATACCCGCACTCATGCGTCGGTGAGCATGGCGCCGACCTCGGCTTCGGCGACGGTTTGGCCGGCAACCTTGGCTTCGCCGCGGAACCACCACATGGTCCTGCGCTTGTTGATCTTGCGCATGTGGTATTCAAGCGTGTCGCCGGGCAGCACGGGCTTGCGAAATTTCGCTTTGTCGATGGTCAGAAAGAACACCGACTTTGACTTGAGCGACGGCGTGGCGCCGATACAGAGGACGCCCGCCGTCTGCGCCATCCCTTCGATCATCAAGACGCCGGGGAACACCGGGTTGCCCGGGAAGTGGCCTTGGAAATGCGGCTCGTTCACGGTGACGTTCTTGATGCCGATGCCGCTTTCGTCGCCGCGGATATCGATCACGCGATCGACCATGAGAAACGGGTAGCGGTGCGGCAGCATCTTGAGCACCACCGCGATATCGGCCGCTTCCATTTTCTTGACCGCTTCGTCCATAGTCTATCGTCTCATTCGTCCTGCGCTGCCTCGCGGCCATCCTTGCTGCGCGCGAGGCGCTCGAGAGTCATCATCTCGCGGAACCACTGCTTCACGGGCTTGGCCGGCGTGCCGCCCCAACGGGCGCCGGCGGGAACGTCGCCGTGCACGATGCTGGTCGCCGCGATCTGCGCCCCCTCCCCGATCGTGACCTGGTTATTTAGGCCGACGCGGGCACCCAGCACAACGAAGTCTTCCAGCGTCGAGGAGCCGGAAATACCGGTTTGCGCCACCAGCACGCAATGCCGGCCGATGCTGACATTGTGGCCGACCTGCACCAGGTTGTCGATCTTGCTCCCCTCCCCGATCACGGTATCGCGGATGGCGCCACGTTCGGCAGCCGGCATGGATGATGACGCGGTCGCCGATCAGGGCGTTGCTGATGCTGCTGCCGGCGCCGACGGCGCAATCGCGGCCGATGCATACCTCCGGGCCGACCACGGCGGTGGCGACGATGACGGTGCCGGCTCCGATTTCAGCGCGCGGTCCGATCACGGCGCCGGGATCGACAGTGACGCCGTCTTCCAGACGCGCGGTGGGGTGGACATGCGCGCCGGCGTGAATGCCAGCGGCCTCGTCGGCCGCATAGAGCGCCGACGGCCGCAGCGCGTGCGGAAACAGCGCGCGCGCGACGGCCACGAAAGCGCGATATGGCTCACGCACGGAGAGCGCCGCAACGCCGGCCGGTAAAAGAGGTGCCAGCGTAGGCGTCGTCAGGCACGCGCCGGCATGAGTGGACGCGGCGTTGGCGGAAAATTTCTTGTTGTCGAAAAAGACAACGTCGGCCGGACCGGCACGGTCGAGCGCCGCAATATTACCGATGCGGCGAGAACGCGCGGGCCCTGCCGGCGGTTCGGCGCCGGCCAGGGCGGCGACCTCGTCAACCGTTAGGCCGCGCGCGTATCGCAGGAAAACCGGCTCGCTCATCCCGTCAGATGCTGATCCGTTGCGACCGGCTCAGCGCCGCTCCTCGCGTTCACGCGTGCGCTCGGCCTTTGTGGCCGCGTCTGCCGCTGCGGAGCCGCTCCGCAACGGGCCTTGCAAGATTTCGCACGTTGCCGCCTGCAAGCTGCGGCCGCGATCAGAACTTGGTGCCGCCGCTGAAGCGGAAGATTTGCGTCTTGTCGCAAACCTGCGTGCCCCCGAGGGTACTGCAGTACTTGGTCAGCGGATAAGCGAGGTCGAAACGCAGCGGGCCAAGCGGCGAATCCCAGATCAGGCCGACACCGACCGAGGAACGGATGTCGGAGGCGCCGTCGAGGCCAACCAGCACCGACTGGTACGGCGTTCCGGGCGGCGCCGAACCGGCGGTCGGGCCCTGGTAGTCCCAGAGGTTGCCCGCATCCGCGTAGGCCGCGAGTTTGATGCCGATTTCCCGCGGCAAAAAGGTGAGCGGCGTCTGGAATTCCAAGCTCGCGCCCCAATAGAGGCTACCGCCAAGGGCATCGTTCGTCGTGCCGGATGTTAGGTCTCGCGGACCGATGCCGGAGGGCGCGAAGCCGCGCACAAGGTTCGGACCCATGAAGAAATGATCCAGCATGCGCAGGTCGTCGCCGCCCCAGCCCGCGACATTGCCGCCCTGCAGTTTGAGAACTCCGACCACGTCCGGCAGCACTTCGTAATAGTCGCGCATTTCACCGGTGGTGCGAATAAAATTGACATCGCCGCCGAGGCCCGCGAAATCCTGCTTCGCCGTGGCATAAAGCCCGCTGGACGGCGAATTGACGTTATCGAGCGTGTTGTAGGTCAGCGTATATCCCGCCATCGACACCGTTACCGGACCCTGTGCGAGTTCCAGACGGACCGGTAGCGACGCCGGGTAACACGTGCTCGACGCCGGGTAACAATTGTTTTGATCCGGCAGCGATATGTCCTGCCGGTAAATCGAATAGTGCGGCTGCAATGCCAACTCTTCCGTCAGCGCGAATCCGAGACGCAGGTTAACGCCGAGCGTGTTCGAGTTATAGGAGACGAAGCTCGTCGATTGGTTCTGCTTGCCGAACACGTCGATGCCGCCTGCCATCCGATAGCCGAGCAGATAAGGCTCGACGAAGGAAAGGTCGAAGCCCTGGCTGTACTGGCCGTAGCTGACCGAGGCCTTGGCGAACTGGCCGCGGCCCAACAGATTGCGGTCGGCGATACTGACCCTCGCAATGAAGCCGTCGGCGGTCGAGTAGCCGCCGGAGATGGAAAACGAGCCGGTCGGCTTTTCCACCACATTGACGTTGATGATGACGCGGTCCGGCGCCGAGCCCGGCTCGTTGGTGATCTTGACGGACTTGAAGAAATTCAGGTTCTTCAAGCGGCGCTCGGCCCGGTCGATCAGCGCGCGATTGTAGGGATCGCCCTCGCCGATGTCGAACTCGCGGCGGATGACGTAGCCGCGCGTGCGCGTATTGACATGGATATTGATTCGCTCGATATAGGCGCGCCGGCCTTCCTGCACCACGAAAGCGAGATTGATGAGTCTGCGCTTGAAGTCGCGGTGACCGCGCGGGCGCACATTGGCGAAGGCGTAGCCGTTCTTGGCGGCCTCGATCGTCATCGCCTCCACGCTTTTCTGCACAAGATCGGCGTTATAGATGTCGCCGGAGTGGATCTTCACCTCGTTGCGCAAGGTGTTCGGGTCGAGCGCGTGTACATTGGAGAGCACTTCGACCTTGCCGACGTGGTATTGCGGCCCCTCGTCGATGGTGAAGGTGATGACAAAACCCTTCTTGGCGGGATCGTAAACGCCGACCGCCGATACGACGCGCACGTCGGCATAGCCGTGCTTCAGATAGAAGCGCCGCAACAAGTCGCGGTCGGCCTCCACGCGGTCAGGATCGTAGATGTCGGTGGTCTGCAGGAAGCTCAGCCAGTTGGCCTCGGTGGTCTTGATCACCCGCTTCAGCCGGTTGTCTCCGAACGCGTGAGTGCCGACGAAGCGGATTTCCCGCACCACCGTCTTCTTGCCTTCGTCGATCTTGAAGACGAGGTTGACGCGGTTGTTCGGCAGATCAATGATTTGCGGGATCACGGTGACGTCGTAGTAGCCGGTGCGGTGGTAGACTTGGATGATCCGCTGCACATCGGCCTGCACGGTCGGCTTCGACAAGGTGCCGCGCGCCTTCGACTGCACCTCCGCTTCGAGCTGCTGGTCCTTGGCTTTGTGATTGCCTTCAAAGACGACCTGGTTGATTACCGGGTTCTCGACCACCGACACCACCAAGCGGCCGCGGGCATGGTGGATGCGCACGTCGGAGAACAGCCCCGTCGCGTAGAGCGCCTTGATGGCCTGGTCAATCTGCTCCGGCCCCAGCCGTCCGCCGGGCCCCGGTTTGAAATAACTGCGGATGGTGGACGCCTCGACGCGCCGGTTGCCCTCGACCATGATCGAGTGGGAGGCCTGCGCCACCGCAACCCCGGAAAACGCAATCGTCGCGGCCCCGGCGGCGACAAGAACACCGCCGAGGACCACGCAGCTAAGAGCCAGCCCCCGCAACCACCGCACACAAAGTCCCATGCGCTACGACGCCCTTATGATCCTAGCGGCCGCCCCCACAGCGGATTCGAACCGTCGGGCTGGCGTTCGTGAGCTTTTTACAGCGTTTTGGAGGCGCTGCAAACGAAACTACCGGCCCGACTTTCCCTTTTCCCTCAAAAAGTTGCGCGGCGGCAACGCTTCGGCAACGCCTATGAGGTGGCGAGGTGCAGGATGTCATTAAAGGTTGCAAAAATCATCAACATGACAACGATCGCCAAGCCGATGCGAAATCCAACCTCCTGCGCCCGCTCCGATAGTGGACGGCCACGGACAGCCTCGATTCCGTAGAACAAAAGGTGGCCGCCGTCGAGCAACGGGATCGGAAACAGGTTCAAGAGACCAATGGAAATCGACAGAATTGCGGTGAGATGGATGAGCGCCACGAAGCCCGCGCTCGCCACCTCGCCGGAAATCTGGGCGATGCGGATGGGGCCGCCGAGCTGATCAGCTGCCTCGCGGCCGGCAAAGATGCCGCCGATATAGGACAGGGTACGGTCGATTACGAACCAGGTCTCCTGCGCGCCCTGCCCCAAAGCGACGAGCGGCCCAAGCCGCTGCGTCTTAATGTCCCCCGGCTTCATGGAGCGGCTGATGCCGAGCACGGCAAGCTCGTGCTTGTTGCCGAAGGCGTCCTTCACCTCCTGCAGGCGCGGCGTTGCGGTGAGCGTGACCGGATGGCCCTGACGCTCCACGACGATGGTGAGCTTCTCCCCCCCGCTGCCGGTCACGATGCGCTGCATGTCGTAAAAGCTTGTGATCTTCTCGCCGTCGATGGCGGTGACGAGATCGCCGGGCTTGAAGCCGGCGGCGGCGGCGGCGCTGTGCGGCTGCACGGTGTCGACCCGCGCACTGGTCGTCTGCTTGCCGACCGTCATGAAGATGAGCGCGAAAATGGCGATCGCCAGCACGAAATTCGCCAGCGGCCCGGCTACCACCACCGCTGCGCGCTTGGCCACGTTTTGCCCGATGAAGCTGTCCTTCTTTTCTTCCTCCGACATGGTGGCGGCGGCGGCGTGATCGGGGGCGCTGGCGGCGTTCTCATCGCCGAAAAACTTCACATAGCCGCCGAGTGGGATCGCCGAGATCTTCCACCGCGTGCCGTAGCGGTCATTGAAGCCGACGACCTCGGGACCGAAGCCGAGGGAAAAGGTGAGCACTCGGATACCGCACCACCGGGCCACGAGAAAATGGCCAAACTCATGGAAAAACACGACAATCGTCAGAACAAACAGGAACGGCACCAGATAGCCGATGAGGCCGCCGCCGAAAGCGCTCAACCCCTGCATGATATCAACACTCATCATTCCCGATACCTTTGCGCCTCGGTCCGCTGCTGCGGCACCGTCAGAGTTACCAAATTCCCGATGCCTTTGCACCTCGGTCCGCTGCTGCGGCGCCGTCAGAGTTACCACAACCTTGCTAGGATGCCTTTACGGCAATTTCGGGCAAGAGGCCGCGGGCAATTTCTCTCGCAACATGGTCAACGGCGATCGCGCCATCGATGCTGGCAGGCTCCACCAGCAGGCCGCGGGCGGATGCCGCCTCCAGAGTGGCCTCCACGACGGCCACAATGGCCAGAAAAGCGATGCGGCCGGCGACGAATTCGCCCACCGCCACCTCGTCCGCGGCGTTCATCACGGTGGGCGCGGCGCCGCCCAGCTCCATGACGCGGCGCACAAGGGCGACGGCGGGAAAACGCACCGGATCCGGCGCCTCGAAGGTCAATTCGGCGACCCGTGCCAAATCGAGACGGGTGGCCGGCGTCTCGACCCGCTGCGGCCAAGCCAGGCAATGGGCGATCGGAATGCGCATGTCGGGCGAGCCGAGCTGGGCCACTACCGAGCCGTCGCGGAACTCCACCAGCCCGTGCACCACCGACTGCGGATGGACCAGCACGTCGATCTCGTGCGGCGCGAGCGCGAACAGGTGCTGGGCCTCGATCAGCTCCAGGCTCTTGTTCATCATGGTCGCCGAATCGACGGTGATGCGCTGCCCCATCGACCAATTGGGATGGCGCAGCGCCTGCTCGGGCGTTGCCGCCTTGATCTGATCGAGCGACCAGGTGCGAAAGGGCCCGCCGGATGCGGTGAGGATGATGCGCCTGACATCTTCGCGCGGCCCAGCGCCTAGCGCCTGAAAGATGGCGTTGTGCTCCGAGTCGACCGGCAGCACGGTGGCGCCCGTCGCGGCTGCGCGCCGCATGAACAGGCTGCCGGCGCAGACCAGGCATTCCTTGTTGGCGAGCGCCACGGTCGCCCCGCGCTCGACGGCCGCCATGGTGGGCTTCAGGCCGATGGCGCCGCTGATCGCCGCCATCAGCCAGTCGGCCGGGCGCTGGGCTGCTTCCAGCAGCGCCGCTTCGCCGGCGGCCGCCTCAATCCCGCTGCCCGCCAAGCCTTCTTTCAGTTCGCCATAAGCCGCCGGATCGGCCACAACGGCAAGCTCGGCGCCGACCGAGCGCGCGATCTCGGCCAGCGCGGCTGCGTTGCGGCCCGCGGTGACCGCCGCCACCCGGTAGCGCGCGGGGTCGCGCTTGATCAGGTCAAGGGTGCTGGCGCCGATCGAGCCGGTCGCACCGAGAATGGTGATGCGGCGCGGGCTCGCTTCCGGCCCCTGCTGCGAACGCGTGAGAGGGGTCACGGTCATGGGCTCACCATACCAGCAGGCCGCGCGCGGCGTTATCGAAACCGCCGCGCAGCAGCCCCACCAGGCAGCCGACGAGGGCGGCGGCCCAGAAGCCGTCGAGTCGGTCCATCACCCCGCCATGGCCGGGAATGAGATGGCTGGAATCCTTGGCGCCGAAGTGCCGTTTGACCCAAGATTCGAGCAGATCTCCGAGCTGAGCAATCACCGACAACAAAAGCGCCACAATCGCAATTGTTCCTATGTCGAGCGAGCCGAGCAGACCGGCCACGAGCGCCGCCACCAGCGTCGCGCCGAGAGCGCCGGCGATGGCGCCGGACCAAGTCTTCTTCGGGCTGATGGCCGGCGCCAGCTTGGGTCCGCCGATGGCACGGCCCGCGAAATAGGCGAAAATGTCGGTTGACCAGACGATCGCGAACAGCAGCATCAGCGCGGCAAAGCCGTAGGTTTGGTCGGTACGCAGCAGGAGCGGTGCCAGCATCAGGGTACCGGCATAAGCGATGCCGCCGGTGATCCAGAAGCGCCGCTCGCGTGGGGCGAAAATCGTGGCGGCGAGCGCCCCGAGACCGATCAACAGGATCGCCGTCGCCTCACGGCCGCGCCAGGCCACCAGCGCCGCCACCGCGATGGCCGAAGCGCAGGAGGACAACATCAGCCGGTAGCGGTGCCCCACCACCAGCGTCGTCCATTCCCACAGCACGGCAATGGCGGCTAGGCCCCAGAATAGGGCAAAGGGCCAGTCGCCGAGCCAAGCCACCAGCAGCGCCAGCGGCGCCATCACGACGGCGGAGAGAACGCGCAACAGCAGATTGTGCGGCGGAGCGGAGACGGCACCGGCGGCGCTGCCCGAACGCGACGCGGGTGTGGTGTCGCCCACGCGGCTCACGAGCCCGTCTTCGCGACCAGGCCGCCGAAACGGCGCTCGCGTTGCTGATATTCGCGGATGGCGGCTTCAAGCGTCGCGCGGTCGAAGTCGGGCCAATAGGTCGGCACGAACACCAGTTCGCTGTAGGCCGACTGCCAGAGCAGGAAATTGGACAGCCGCTGCTCGCCGCTGGTGCGGATGATCAGGTCGGGATCGGGCACGTCCGGCGCGTCGAGCAAGCCGCCGACGGTCTCCACCGTGATATCGGCCGGCTTCAGGTGCCCCGCCTCCACCCGCGCGGCGATGCGCCTAACCGCGCGGGTGATTTCCTGGCGCGCGCCGTAATTGAAGGCGACCACCAAAGTGAGGCCATCATTGTTGCGGGTGAGTTCCTCGGCTTCCGCCAGCAGCCGCTCGATGTCGGGATCGAGGCCCACGCGCTCGCCGATCACGCGCACGCGCACATTGCTCTTGTGCAACTCGGCCAGATCGTTGCGGATGAAGCGGCGCAAAAGGCCCATCAGCTCGCCGATCTCGGAGGCCGGCCGCGACCAGTTCTCGGCGCTGAAGGAGAAGATGGTGACGTAGGAGATGCCGATCTCGCCGGCCGCGCGCACGGTGCGGCGCAGCGCCTCGACCCCGCGGCGGTGGCCCTCGGCGCGCGGCAAGCCCCGCGCCGCCGCCCAACGGCCATTGCCGTCCATGATGATGGCGACATGGCGCGGCACCACGAACGACGGGGCATTATGCGGGATCTTCGCCTCGGTCATCGCATTGCGGCCTCAGACGGTGAGGATCTCCTTTTCCTTGGCCCCCAGCATCTGGTCGACTTCGGCGATCGCGGCATCGGTCGCCTTCTGGATCTCGGCGGCGAAGCGGTCGTGGTCGTCCTTGCTGATCTTGTGGTCCTTTTCCTGCTTCTTGATAACGTCAAGGGCATCGCGGCGCACATGGCGCACGGCGACGCGGGCCGCCTCGGCGTATTTATGCGCGACCTTGACCAGTTCCCGCCGCCGCTCCTCGTTGAGCTCGGGGATGCGCAGGCGCAGCATCTGCCCTTCGGTCGCCGGCGACAAACCCAAATTGGAGTTGACGATCGCCTTTTCCACCGCGTGGACCAAAGTCTTATCCCAGACATTGACGGTGATAAGGCGCGGCTCCGGCACGCTCACCGTCGCCACCTGGTTGAGCGGCATCTGCGCGCCATAGGCCTCCACATGGATGGGATCGAGCAGATGGGCCGAGGCACGGCCGGTGCGCAGGCCGGACAGTTCCGTCTTGAGGACGCTGCTCGCGCCGTGCATGCGGCGCTTGATATCGTTCATGTCATGCGTTGTGCTTGTCATGGCCTTCCCCCCGGGACTTCGCGCTCATGGCGCGGCCGACCGGGTTCCTTGAGCTTGTCTGTTTCCGGCCCGCCGAAATCGGCTAGCCGACGACCGTCGCCCGTCCTTTGCCGCGCAGAATAGCCTCGATGCCGCCTTTTTCAGCGATCGAGAACACAATGATAGGCATGTGGTTTTCCCGGGCAAGCGCGAAGGCCGTGGAATCCATGACCCTGAGGTCCTTCTCGATCGCCTCCTGGTGGCTGAGCCGCTCGTAGCGGGTGGCCTTGGGATCCTTCTTAGGATCGGCGCTATAGACGCCGTCCACATTGGTGGCCTTGAGCACGGCCCCGGCCTCCAGCTCGGCCGCGCGCAGCACCGCCGTCGTGTCGGTGGTGAAGAACGGATTACCCGTGCCCGCCGCCAGCAGCACGACCCGGCCCTTGCCGAGATTTTTCGTGGCGCGCTTGCGGTTGTAGGTCTCGCAGACCGCCGGCATGGCGAGCGCCGAGAGCGTGCGCGCCTCGCAGCCGGCGCGCTCGACGGCCGCTTCCAGGGTCAGGCAGTTCATCACCGTCGCCAGCATGCCCATGGTGTCGCCCACCGGACGGGGCACGCCGCGCTCGGAGACCTCGACGCCGCGGAAGATGTTGCCGCCGCCCACCACCACGCCGAGCTCGACGCCGAGGGCAGCTGCCTTGACCAGATCGGCGGCCAGCCGCTCGACCATCGCCTGTTCGATGCCGAAGCCCTGACGGCCGGTGAGCGCTTCGCCGGAAAGCTTGACGATGACGCGTCGATAGGCCCGCTCAGTCATCTTTCTGCTTCCTGCGCTCGCTTAGCGCCCACCCCTTTTAGACTGATTCCCAGCGCATCCCTGAAATTCCGCATGCGGGATTGTGCGCTGACATACCGCGCCGGCACCGCTCAGCCCTGGCCGGCGGCAGCCGCGACCTCGGCGGCGAAGTCGGATTCGTCGCGCTCGATGCCTTCTCCGAGCGCGTAGCGCATGAAGCCGGTGACCTTGATGGCGCCGCCCAGCTGCTTCTCCGCCTCCTTGAGCGCCTGCGCCACCGTCTTCGAGGTATCGTGGACATAGACCTGCTCGAGCAGGCAGACCTCCTTGTAGAAGGTCTTGAGCCCCGACTCGACGATCTTGTCGATCACGTTTTCCGGCTTGCCCTGCTGGTGGAACTTGTCGGCGAGCACGTCCTTCTCGCGCGCGACCACCGCCGGATCAAGGCCGGAAGAGTCGATCGCCTGCGGATTGGACGCGGCGATGTGCATGGCTACCTGACGGCCGACGGCGGCGAGTTCGTCGGCCTTGCCAGACGACTCGAGCGCGACGATGACGCCGATCTTGCCCAGCCCCTCGCTCACCATGTTGTGCACGTAGGAGCCGATCACGCCCTGCTTGACCTCGAGCGAAGCGGCGCGGCGCAGCGTCATGTTCTCGCCGACCTTGGCGACGGTTTCGGTGATGGCGTCGGCCACGGTGATGTCACCGACCTTGGCGGCCTTGATGGTCTCCACGTCGGTGCCGACGGTGAGCGCGACGTCCGCGATCATCTGGACCAGGCCCTGGAACAGATCGTTGCGGGCGACGAAGTCGGTCTCCGAATTGACCTCCACCACCACGCCCTTCGGCCCCTTCACCAGCACGCCGATCAGGCCCTCGGCGGCCACGCGCCCGGCCTTCTTGGCGGCCTTCGACAGGCCCTTCTTGCGCAGCCAGTCGACGGCGGCTTCCATGTTGCCATCGTTCTCAGTGAGGGCGGTCTTGCAATCCATCATGCCGGCGCCCGTCGCCTCGCGCAGCTCCTTGACCATCTGGGCCGAGATATTCACCATAACATTTTCCTTCATCCGCCGCGGCCGGGCGAATCCCGGCGGGCGTCAACATAACGCTTTGAGATATAAGCTCGTGTCGCCCTGGCGAAACGCTGGGGCCGATGGCGGGGCCTATTCCGCTTCCGCCGTCAGTTCCTTAGCCTTGGCGATCCAGCCGGGGACCCGGCCGGGCAGGCCCACTTCTTCGCCGACATTGTGCGCGGCTTTCTCGTTGAGCTCGACAATCTGCGAATAGTGGAAAATGCCGAGATCGTTGAGCTGCTTCTCGATCGTCGGCGAGACGCCGGGGAGCTTCTTGAGGTCGTCGGGCTGCCCGCGCGGTCCCGGCAGCGGCTCGAAACCGAGATCGCCGGTCGGCGCCGGGGCCGTCGGAACCTCCTCCTCCGCCACCGGCTTTTCCTGCGCTCCGACGTCGATGCCGAGCTCGCCCTGCGCGCGCGAGATGCCGTCGATCGCCGCCTTGGCGATGAGGTCGCAATAGAGCGAGAGGGCGCGGCTGGCGTCGTCATTCCCGGGGATGATGTAATTGATGCCGGCCGGATCGCAATTGGTGTCGACCACCGCGGCGACCGGGATGTTGAGGCGTTTGGCCTCCTGGATCGCGATGTCTTCCTTGTTGGTGTCGATCACGAAGATCAGGTCGGGAATGCCGCCCATGTCCTTGATGCCGCCGAGCGAGCGGTCGAGCTTGTCGCGCTCGCGCTGCATGGTGAGGCGCTCTTTCTTGGTATAGGCGCCGGCCTCCCCGGAATTGAGCATCTCGTCGAGCTTGCGCAGGCGCGCGATCGAGCCGGAGATGGTCTTCCAGTTGGTCAGCGTGCCGCCGAGCCAGCGCGAATTGACGTAGTACTGAGCGCAGCGCTTGGCAGCGTCGGCAATGGCGTCCTGCGCCTGGCGCTTGGTGCCGACGAACAGGATGCGGCCGCCCTTGGCGACGGTGTCGGAGACCGCCTGCAGCGCTTGGTGCAGCATGGGCACCGTCTGCGCCAGATCGACGATATGGATGTTGTTGCGGGTCCCGAAGATGTATTGCCCCATCTTCGGGTTCCAGCGGTGGGCCTGATGGCCGAAATGGACGCCAGCTTCCAAGAGCTGACGCATCGAATAGTCAGGAAGCGCCATGAGTTTCTCCGGTTGGTCCGCCGCGGACGGTTGTGAGCCCTTGTTTCCCGTTGATTTCGCTCGGGAAAACCGGGCCACCGGACGGCTTGGTCCGCCCATTGTCGGGGCGGCGGCCTAACGTCCGCGTGAGTGATGCGCGGCTTATATAGGGGCGGATTCCGCGATGCAAGCGGGCCCGGCCACTCCGCTGCGGCGGATCGAGGCGGGGCGCGAACCTTGGCCGGACGGCAAGCGTTAACCCAAAGACAATACCGCGATGACAGCGCCAGGCCGCGCCCGCGGAACCTTCTTCCCAGTCGGGAGACGCATTCGGGCGCCAAGGAGCCCCACCATGACCGAACCCGCACGCCGGCACAATGAAACGATCGACAACGAACCGATCAACAACGCGTTTCATCCCAGTGATCACTTTCTTCTTAGCCTTCGCGATTGGAATCCCCACCCTCGTTCTGACAAAGTACCAGGGGAGCGCCACGCAGGCCGATCACTTGTCGCACGAAAAATTCCGCCTTTGGGCAACACAGCTGAGAATCGGCGCGCAATCGTGATCCCGATCCTTAGGAGGCTAAGTGACTGAGTGAATGTTTGATTTTGTAAAAAGAGTGGGGTCCCGGTTGGACGCCGATGAAATTTCAGAAACCAGTTAAATCGTCAAAAATTACAATCATCTAAGACCAACGCTAGCGAGGTCCAAGTTGGAAGCCGATTCACAATTCGGCCTATTCCGGCAATCCAGCCGCACGAAGTGCTTCGCTCAGCGAGGCCGCAAGCGTTGGCTCGCAATCCACACCAGTCAACAACCGGCTGTAGCGGAACGCTGGCTGCAATTCCAAGATGCGGGCCGCTGCCGCCTTCGCTTCTTCAAGCTTCTCAAGCTTGGCAAGCGGCGCGGCTAGCGCCACGTAACAACTAGTGAAACCCGGACTGCATTGCACAGCCTTGCGCCCGGCGGTCTCGGCCTCTTTATGGCGGCCGCGATGAAAATGTCCAATTCCTGACGAAATGAATGCAGACGAGCGCCAGGGATCAAGTGGGCTCAGACGCAAGCCGCTCTCGCCCCATTCGATCGCGCGTTCGGCTTCGCCAGCCCAGGCAAGAATGATGCTGCCGAGTATATACGCAAGCGCCGTCGAAGGGCTGACCGCAAGCGCAGCGTCGAAGGCCGCATAGGCGGCGGCGCGATCGTGCCCATCCATGGCGAGGGAAAATCCGGCAAAAGTCAACGCAAGCGCATCCTCTTGCCCATGCGCGATAGCAGATCGGGCGTGGCGGATGGCGGTCGCCTGGTCTTCTGCATTCTGGCCACCGCGAAGAAAGAGCGTATGATAACAGTGACCTGCACAGGCGTGTGCTAGCGCATAGCTTGGATCGAGCGCGAGAGCGCGTTCCACCAGTACCAGTGCTTTTTTCTCTTGCTCCGGCATTCGGAATAAATAAATGTCCGGCAGTGCCTGCAAGACGGGATCGTAGGCACCGAGGTTATCAGGCCGCTTGCGTTTGGCACGCTCTACCTCCGCCGAACGTAAGCTCGGTTCAATCGCACCGATAACTGACAGCGTAATTTCATCTTGGAGCGCAAAGATGTCGTCGATCGGTCGATCATACCGCTCCGCCCACAAGTGCCGCCCAGTCTCCGCTTCGATGAGCTGCGTGGTAATTCGTACTCGATCGCCACTCTTGCGAACGCTGCCTTCGAGCACGTACCGCACCCCAAGCTCGCGTCCTACCTGCTTCACGTCCATCGCGCGGCCCTTGTAAGCGAAGCTAGAATTGCGAGCGATTACGAAGAGCCATTTTATTCTCGAAAGAACGGTGATCACATCTTCGACTACGCCATCGCAAAAGTATTCTTGCTCCGGATCGCCGCTCATATTTTGGAAAGGCAGCGCCGCTATTGAGGGGAGGTCAGGAATAACCAAGGAAGGGCCAGTGGAAGTCATCGCGGCTGCGCCCGGCTCTATGCACGTCTCTATCTTGTAAACATGAATGGGCCGGGCGATGTTCTTAACTTTTTGCTCGCCTATGTCTGCGAACATGATGGGAAGCCTCTCGCCAACCTGCTCGCGCACTGAGGCGCTGACATATATCTCCCCGGGCCGGGCGAGCGTCTCAAGCCGCACGGCAACATTGACACCATCGCCGAAGATATCGCCCTCTTCAACGATGATGTCCCCGAGGTTGATACCGACGCGAAACAGAATGCGCTGGCTTTGATCAACGCTGGCATTACGCTCTTTCATTCCCTGCTGAATCACGACAGCGCAACGCACGGCATCGATCACAGAGGCAAACTCTATTAGGAGGCCATCGCCGGTCGTTTTGAAAAGTCGCCCGCGATGCTGGCTGAGCAAAGGATCGATAAGCTCGCGTCAGGGTCCCCCAGACAAGGAGCATGCCATGTCTTCGACAACAGCTCAGACGGCGATCGCCGTAGTCGGCATCGACATTGGGAAGAATTCGTTCCACATCGTCGGTGACGTTGCCCCCAGTTTTTATCCAACGGCGATTGGAGTCTGGTGGTCGGCATTGCCCTCATGGGCGGTGGTGGCGGCGGTCCGCGGAGCGGAGCCGTCGGTGCAGCGCAGCGCAGCGGACCGCCGTTGCGCCGCGTAGATGGCGGGGCTCAGCCAGCCGAGCCGCGAATGACGTCGCTGGTGGTTGTAGTCGGCGCGCCAAGTATCGAGTGCGATACGGGCCTGCTGCAACGACCGGAACAGGGTTTCGTTCAGCAGTTCGTCACGCAGGCGGCCGATGAAGGATTCGGCGAAGGCGT
>JARRNI010000051.1:0-15431 GCA_037385125.1 Pseudolabrys sp. | reverse complement strand
GTGGTGAGGCGAGCTCGCTTCTCAAATCTCCTTCATCACCTGCGCGTAGGAAATCACCGCGAACAGCACGGTGCCGCCCACGATATTGCCGAGCAGCACCGGCGCGATGAACTCGACGATCAGCCGCCACCATTCCCAGTCGCCGGAAAACACCAGCAGATAGGCTTCCATGCTGCCGGCGACGATATGGGTGAAGCCGCCCACCGCGATCAGCCAGGTCATCAGCGTGATCACGAAAAACTGCGCGTGCTCCGAGCTTGGGATCATCCACACCATGGCGGCGACCAGGAAGCCGGCGGAGATGGCGCGGAAAAACAGCTGCCACCAGGACAGAGCCAGCAGCTCGCGGCTGATGGCCAGCATGCTGTGCAGCAGCCCGTCCGGCAGCGCCAGCGAGTAGCGGCAGAACAGCGCGGCGAACAGCGTGCCGAGCAGATTGGCGATCAGCACGATCGCCCGCAGCCGCGCCATACGCCACAGATTGTGCCAGTTGAGATTGCCGATCACCGGCAGCACCACGGTGATCGTGCTTTCGGTGAACAATTGCTGGCGCGCCAGGACCGTCATCAGGAAGCCGATCGAATAGCCGAAGCTCGTGAGCAGGGGCCGCCAGTTTGCCGCGGGCAGGTGGCCGCGAAGCACCGCCCGGCCCAGCAGCGAAAAGCTCATCGACAGCGCCGCTGCCAGGCCGGACCACCACAGTGAGATGGACGGGCGCTCCATCTCCTCGTCGCCCAGCCGGCGCACCACCTCGTAGATCACTGGCGTGCGCGGCGTCGACATTTCCTCGACGTGCTTGACCTCTTCCTGGGTGATGCCCTTGTGCTCGCCGGCGCCAAGCACACCTCATTGAAATGACTTGTCTTTCAGCGGTGGCGAGCGGCATTGGGGGCCGGCCTTTGTAGGACTTTGTCAACGGCTCTGCCCTATATCTGGCTACCGGGGCCGTCGCCCGGGACAGCATGGACCCGCGCGTATTTTCAGCCAGTTTCGGCGCGCCGCCGCCGGAGTCGCCACCGGCCGTGACGCGCTGGACCGCGCGGCTTGTCGATCCGCAGCTCGAACGCGACTGCCGTCAGCATCGCTTTGCCGACGACCGCCGCCGCGCCCTGCTGCTGGTTGTGATGGTCGCGCTGGTCAGCACGCTCAACGTGCTGGGCGACCGTTAGGCCGCCGTGCAGGGTACGCCGCTCTTGGCGTCGCTCGCCCGGCCGCTTGCCACGACACTGCTGCCGCTCCTGGTCTTGCGTTTGCGCACCTCTTTCATGCTGGAACTGGTGATGGTGGCCGCCACGGTGATGGCCGCGGTAATGCGTCTGACCATGCTGACTTTCCGCCCGGAGATGATCGCGCTATGGCCGGCCGGGATGGCCGCCGTGCTATTCGTTATCTAACCTCTATATCCCGGTCCGCTTGACGGTCTCGCTTGCGATGGCGGTGGCGTTCTCCGTCGCCGCGCCGCTGTGGTGGTGGCAAGTGCAGCAGCAGGTGGTGTCCAGTGAGGAAATCAAGCGTGGCATCACGTGGCTCGTGCTCGTCAATACGCTCGACTTCATAGCGGCCAATTCGTTGCAGCGCAGCCAGCGCGCACAATTTTCCCAGCAGCGCGAGCTCGAGCAGCTGCTGTCGACCGATGCGCTCACCGGCATTCCCAACCGCCGCAGCTTCAATCAGGCGCTGACG
Organism: Pseudolabrys sp.; assembly: GCA_037385125.1. Lineage (GTDB taxonomy): Bacteria > Pseudomonadota > Alphaproteobacteria > Rhizobiales > Xanthobacteraceae > Pseudolabrys. The sequence goes on along the minus strand of JARRNI010000051.1, from coordinate 13,748 downwards.
CGTGAGTGACGCCGCTGCGCGCGTGCGCGCGCGCCGCTCTCGCTGCTGATGATCGATGTCGACCACTTCAAGGCCTATAATGATCGCTGCCGCCACCAGCAGGGCGACCGCTGCCTGCGCTGCGTGGCGCAATTGCTGCGCGAGGGGGCGGGGCGACCCGGCGACTTGGTGGCGCGCTACGGCGGCGAGGAATTCGTCTGCCTCCTGCCGGAGATGGGCGAGGCCGGCGCCCGGGCGGTGGCGGCGCGGCTGATCGCGGCGCTGCACCGGGCGGCCATTCCGCATCCGGCCTAGCCGCTCGGGCCGCGCCTGCCCATCAGCGTCGAGGTGGCAACGGCGAGCGACCTGACGGGCGAGCCGGCAGCGCTGTTGGGGCTGGCCGACAGGCTGCTTTATGTGGCCAAGCGCGCCGGCCGCAACCGGCAGGCCTCCCGTCGCCTCGAGGAACCCCGACGCCAGGCACGCGCGGCCTGATGCACCTTCCGCCTAGCGCAGGCTCGCGTTGATCTGATCGAGTACCGCCTGGCCCGGGCACAGTTCCTTTTCGTCCAGGCTGTTGAGCGGCTTGTCCACCGTATGCAGATGGCTGTGCAGGTCTTCCGACTCCTCGTCCACATAGAGCAGGCCGGTGACGATCTGCCCCTGGGCGGCGTGGTGCTGCAGGAAACCGAGCGCGGCGAAGCGGTCGTGCACGTCGTAGTCGGCGGCGAGCTTGCGCAGCGCCAGCCGTGAGCCGTCGTGCTGCTCCACCACTTCCACGCTGCCCGGCTCGTACTTGATCTCGATCGGCATGCGGCTCGACATGTAGTCGAGCCGGTTGACCGCTTCGTTGTGCTCGCGCACGAAATCGAAGCTCTTGGTGGAGCCGGCATGGTTGTTGAAGGCGACGCAAGGGCTGATCACGTCGATGAAGGCAGCGCCCTTATGCGCGATCGCCGCGGTGATGATCGGCACCAGTTGCTGCTTGTCGCCGGAGAAGGAGCGCGCCACGAACGAGGCGCCGAGCTGAAGCGCCGTGGCGGCAAGATCGATCGAATTATCGGTGTTCATCATGCCGCGCTTCGACTTCGAGCCCCGGTCGGCGGTGGCGGAAAACTGGCCCTTGGTGAGCCCGTAGACGCCGTTGTTCTCCACGATATAGACCATGTTGACGCCGCGCCGCAGGCAATGCGCGAACTGGCCGAGTCCGATCGAGGCCGAATCGCCGTCGCCCGAGACGCCGAGATAGATGAGATCGCGGTTGGCCAGATTGGCGCCGGTCAGCACCGATGGCATGCGCCCGTGCACCGAATTGAAGCCGTGTGAGTTGCCGAGAAAATAGGTCGGTGTCTTCGACGAGCAGCCGATGCCGGAAATCTTGGCCACCCGATGCGGCTCGATGGCGAGATCGAAGCAGGCCTGGATGATGGAGGCGGTGATCGAATCGTGCCCGCAGCCGGCGCACAGCGTCGACACCGTGCCTTCGTAGTCGCGGTGGGTGAAGCCGAGCGCGTTCTTCGGCAGGTCGGGATGGTGGAACTTGGGCTTGGCGAGGTAGGTCATTGTCTTTGCCGCCTTCTGTCCGCTGTCATGCCCGCGACAGCGGGCATCCAGTACGCCGCACTGTCGATTGCCGCCGTTGGCGACTGTGATTACTCGATCGTCCGCCTTCGCGGACGATGACGGCCTCACGATGCATCACGATTCCACCTTCGCCGGCTTGACCGCCATCTGATCGAGATGATCGCCGATCGCGTTGGCGATGAAGCGCGCGGTGATTGGCGTGCCGTCGTAATGGTTGACCGGCACCAGCCGCACTGGATCGATACCGCACTCGTTGACGATTAGCGAGCGCAACTGCCCGTCCCGGTTCTGTTCCACCACATAGACGAAGTCGTGATCGGCAACGAAGCTGTTGACCGACGAATGAAACGGGAAGGCACGTACCCGCAGGCGGTCGACGCTGTGCCCCCGCGCCTCGATCAGCCCGATCGCCTCGTCCATGGCCGGTGCGGTCGAGCCGTAATAGATGACGCCATATTTGGTGGGCTTTTGCGCATTCGCCTGTAAGGGCCGCGGCACCAGGTCCTTGGCGGTCTCGAACTTGCGGATCAGGCGCGCCATGTTGTCGACGTAGGCCCCGCCGTCCTCGGTATATTTAGCATAGGCGTCGCGCGAGGTGCCGCGCGTGAAGAACGAGCCCTTGGTCGGGTGTGTGCCCGGATAGGTGCGGTAGGTGATGCCGTCGCCGTCAACGTCGAGATAGCGGCCGAATTCCTTGCCTGCCTCCAGTTCCTCCGCGGTCATCACCTTGCCGCGGTCGTAGGCCCGCGCGTCGTCCCAGGCGAGCGGCCTGGCGAGCCGGTGGTTCATGCCGATGTCGAGGTCGAGCATGACGAAGACCGGCGTCTGCAGCCGGTCGGCGAGGTCGAAGGCGAGCGCGCCCATGTCGAAGGCCTCGGCCGGGTCCTCCGGGAACAGCAGGATGTGCTTGGTGTCGCCGTGCGAGGCATAGGCGCAGGTGAGCACGTCGCATTGCTGGGTGCGCGTCGGCATGCCGGTGGAGGGGCCGGCGCGCTGCACGTCGAAGATCACCGCCGGGATTTCGGCGAAATAAGCGAGCCCGATAAATTCCTGCATCAGCGAAATGCCAGGCCCGGAGGTGGCGGTGAAGGCGCGCGCGCCGTTCCAGCCGGCGCCGATCACCATGCCGATCGAGGCGAGCTCATCCTCGGCCTGGATGATGGCGTATTTCGCCTGTTTGGTTTTGGGGTCGAGGCGCAGCTTGCCGCAGTGGCGGGTGAATGCGTCGGCGAGCGAGGAGGAGGGCGTGATCGGATACCAGGCGCACACGGTAGCGCCGCCATAGACCGCGCCGAGTGCGGCGGCCGAATTGCCCTCGATGAAGATGCGGTCGCCCACCTTGTCACTTTTCTGCAGCTTGAGGCCGATCGGGCATTCCAGATTGAGCGTGGCGTAATCGCGCCCTATATGCAGCGCCTTGATGTTGGGTTCGATCAACTTGTCCTTGCCCTTGTATTGTTCGCCGATCAGCTTCTCGACCGCGCCCACGTCCATGTCGAGCAAAGCGGTGAGCACGCCGATATAGATGATGTTCTTAAAAAGCTGGCGCTGGCGCGGCTCCGCGTACTCGCGGTTGCAGATGGCGGTGAGCGGTACGCCGATCACCGTCACGTCCTCGCGGAACTTCGACTTCGGCAGCGGCTTGGTCGAATCGTAGAGCAGGTAGCCGCCGGGCTCGATGCCGGCGATGTCCTTGTCGAAGGTCTGTGGGTTCATCGCCACCATCAGGTCGGTGCCGCCGCGCGCGCCTAGATAGCCTTCTTCCGACACGCGCACCTCGTACCAGGTGGGCAGGCCCTGAATGTTGGACGGGAAGATGTTGCGCGGGGAGACCGGCACGCCCATGCGCAGGATGGCGCGGGCGAACATCTCGTTGGCGCTGGCCGAACCCGACCCGTTGACGTTGGCGAAGCGGACGACGAAATCGTTTACGCGGCTGAGCGGCGAGACGGTCGGCATGACGAACCTGCGTAGGTCATTTCCAGCAAGAATTTCTGCATGTCCCAGGCGCCGGTCGGGCAGCGCTCGGCGCACAGCCCGCAATGCAGGCAGACGTCCTCGTCCTTGACCATGACGCGGCCGGTCTTCAGCCCGTCCTGAACGTAGAGGTCCTGGGAGAGATTGGTCGACGGCGCGTTGAGCCGTGTGCGCAAGCTCGCTTCCTCGCCGTTCGCCGTGAAGGTGATGCAGTCCATCGGGCAGATGTCGACGCAGGCGTCGCACTCGATGCACAAGGAGCCGGTGAAGACGGTCTGCACGTCGCAGTTCAGGCAGCGCTCGGCTTCCTTGACGGCCAGCATCTCGTCATAGCCGAGCTCGACCTCGGCCTTGATGTCCTTGAGCGCCACCACCGTGTCGCGATGCGGCACCTTGTAGCGTTTGTCGGGCTCGATCTCGTTGTCGTAGGACCACTCGTGGATGCCCATCTTCTGGCTGATCAGCTCGACCGCGGGGGCAGGGCGGTCGGCCATGTCCTCGCCGTTCAAGAGCTTGTCGATCGACACCGCGGCCTCATGGCCGTGCGCCACCGCCCAGATGATGTTCTTCGGCCCGAAGGCAGCGTCACCACCGAAGAAAACCTTCGGGTTGGTCGAGGCGAAAGTCTTGGCGTCGACCTTGGGCATGCCCCACTGGTCGAACTCGATGCCGATGTCGCGTTCGATCCAGGGGAAGGCGTTCTCCTGGCCCACCGCCACCAGCACGTCATCGCAGGGGAAATGCTGGTCGGGCTCGCCGGTTGGCACCAGCTTGCGCTTGCCCTTGGCGTCGTACTCGGGTTTGACCTTTTCAAAGGTGATGCCTACCAGCTTGCCGTTGTCGTGCATGAACTCCTTCGGCACCGAGTAATTGTGGATCGGAATGCCCTCGTGCATAGCGTCTTCCTTTTCCCAAGGCGACGCCTTCATCTCCTCGAAGCCCGAGCGCACCACCACGTCGACCTGCTCGCCGCCGAGCCGGCGAGCCGAGCGGCAGCAGTCCATGGCGGTGTTGCCGCCGCCGAGCACGACCACGCGTTTGCCGATCTTGCTGGTGTGGCCGAACGACACCGAAGACAGCCAGTCGATGCCGATATGGATATTGGCGGCTGCTTCCTGCCTGCCGGGGATCTGCAGGTCGCGGCCGCGCGGCGCGCCCGAGCCGACGAACACCGCGTCCCAGCCTTCGTCGAGCAGCGCCTTCAGGCTGTCAATGCGCTGACTCCCGCGGAATTCCGCGCCGAGGTCGAGGATGTAGCCGCACTCCTCGTCGATGACCTCGTCGGGCAGGCGGAATTTCGGGATCTGCGAGCGGATCATGCCGCCGGCGCGGTCGTCGCCGTCGAACACCACGCATTCATAGCCGAGCGGCGCTAGGTCGCGCGCCACTGTGAGCGAAGCGGGGCCGGCGCCTACCAGTGCGACGCGCTTGCCGTTCCGGCGCGCCGCTGGCTTGGGCATCCGCGCGTACACGTCGTCCTTGTAGTCGGCGGCAACGCGCTTCAGGCGGCAGATCGCTACCGGTTCTTTCTCAACGCGCACGCGCCGGCAGGCCGGCTCGCAGGGGCGGTCGCAGGTGCGCCCGAGAATCCCCGGGAACACGTTCGATCGCCAATTGATCATGTAGGCGTCGGAGTAGCGCCCGTGTGCGACCAGCCGGATGTATTCGGGGACGGGCGTGTGGGCCGGGCAGGCATATTGACAATCCACAACCTTGTGGAAGTAGCCCGGCGCCGAGATGTCGGTATTCCTCATTGACTCCTCGAAACGCGCCCCGCTACGCGGTCGACTCGACAACGGTGTCGCGTTACAGCCCTGGCGGGCTGGGACTTCCTCCAGGATCGCGCCTTGTTAGCCGGCATCGAATCCGATTTTGTATAATATTGTTTGAACACCGTGGGCGCCACCCATCCTTCCGTCGGGTCTGGGTCCCCTCAACTGCAAGTCTTCACTGCTGTTTTCGCTCTCTGAAAGCGGCCATAACATGGCACCGGCGGACGCTGGGCCGGGGCTGGCGGGCGGCCTTGAATGGGCCGATTTCGTCCCCATAAGGCAGCCTGGAGAGGAAGAAGCAACCGCCGTGCCAGAGCTGGTGCGGCGCAAGATCACGAAATCCTGATGCGCGACCTATTTGCCGAAATCTTCGAAAACCAGGTGGTCGACCCCACCGAGGCCGCCCGCCGGGCCGTGCGCCCGCGCCTGCGCAAACGCTTCTACGCCGAGGCCGGGGTGGGCGAACCGGTGCCGGAAGGCTTTCCTGTGCTGCTCGACGGTCGGCAGGTCTTCACGCCGGCGCGCCGGGCGCTCGCCGCGCCTACGCGCCCCCTGGCCGAGAGCCTTGCCGCGGAATGGAACGCGCAGGAAATCGAGATTGATCCCGCGCGCATGCCACTCGCCCGCCTCGCCAATGCGGTGATCGATGCGGTGGCCGAGAAGCCGCAGGAGGTCGCGGCGGGGATCGCCGAATATCTTGCCACCGATCTGACGTTCTACCGCGCCGACACGCCGCAAGGCCTGATCGCGCGCCAGGGCGAGCATTGGGACCCCCTGCTCGCCTGGGCGAATCAAGCCTTCGGGGCACGCTTCGTGCCGGTGGAGGGCGTGACGTTTGCCGCGCAGCCGGACGAGGCGCTCAAGGCCGTGCGCGCGCGCATTCCGGCTGAGACGAGCGAGCTGGAGGACGTGTGGCGGCTGGGCGCGCTGTCGTCGATCACGTCGCTCACCGGCTCGGCGCTGATCGCGCTCGCGCTAGCGTATGAGGCGCTCGACGTGGAGGCCGCCTGGGCCGCCGCCCATGTCGACGAGGACTGGCAGATGCAGCAGTGGGGCAGGGACGACCTCGCGCTCAGCAAACGCGCCTACCGCGAAGCCGAGATGCGCGCGGCGGCGGACGTGCTGCGGCTGACACCCTAGCCGGCCTTTGCTCGTAGCCAGGAGGCGAGGGCAAGCGCGATCTCGCTGTTTGCGCCTGCCGCGAAGACGCGCGGCGGCGGACGGGCTGAAGCACGCGCCCTGGGCTGCGCGATGCCTTCACCGGATGCGGCGCGGCCCGTGGTGGTGCGCCGCTGATCCGGGGGTCCAGCTCCGTGCCTCAATGCCCGCTCGGCGCGCCGCGGCGTCCGGTCTCGTAGAGGAACCAGACCCGCTTCTCGGCCTCGTCGATATAGTTCTCCAACAGGCTCGCGGTACCGACGTCGTTGTGCTCGTCGCACAGATCGTGCGCCTCGCGCAGGGCGGCGACCAAGCGCTGGTTGTCGTCGCGCAGTTCGGCCAGCATGTCGTCCGGGTCGACATAGGCGGCGTCGTTGTCGGCGAGGCGCTGTTGGCGCGCGATCTCCCCGATCGAGCGCAAGGTGGGCTGACCGAGCTTGCGCACCCGCTCGGCCAGCACGTCGGTGGCGGCAATAATCTGTCCGGCCTGCTCGTCGAACAGCAGGTGGTAGTCGCGAAAATGCGGCCCGTTCACGTGCCAGTGGAAATTCTTGGCCTTGAGATAGAGCGCGAAGCGGTCCGCCAGCAGGGCGTTGAGCGCGCCGGCGACGTCCTTGGCGGCGTTGGCGCCGAGATCGGTGGGGGTGGCGAGCCGTGGGGCGCGGCGGCCGGCGGTGGGATTGACGTGGTTCATGGGAACAGGTCCTTGATTGGCCCCCAATCCCCTTGCGCTACAGCTATGTATGCGCGGCCGGCTTGTGAAGGCGCGGGCGCGTCAGGCCGGCGCGCTATCGTCGGTCTCTTCCGCCGGCGTCTCCTGCGCCCTCTTCTCCATCTCGGCCGCCTGGTCGCGCGCGGCCTGCGCCTCCTCTGTGCGGCCGAGCGCGACGAGCACGGCGGCGCGCGCCGTTTGCGCGAGCGGCAGGTCGGGCTCGAGCGCCGCCGCGCGCTCGGCGCTTTCCAGCGCATCCTCCAGCCGGCCCAATTCCTTCAGCGCCATGGCGCGCCCGATCAGCACATGCGGCGCCTCGGGCGCGAGCTCCAGCGCGCGCTCGTAGCCGGCAAGCGCCTCCTCGAAGCGGCCGGCATCGCGCAGCGCGGCGGCGCGATTGAAATGGCCGAGCGCGAATTCCGGTTCGAGCGCGAGCGCCTTGTCGTAGCTCGCCACCGCCTCGTCGAACCGACCCAGCCGCGCCAGCGTCAGCCCCCGGTTCGACCAGTCGTCGGCCTGGTCCGGCTTGAGCGCGATCGCGCGGTCGAAGCTCGACAGCGCCTCGTTGTGACGGCCAAGCTCGCTCAGCATGTTGGCGCGGTTGGCATAGGCCTCGGCGAAGTCGATGTCGCACTCGAGCGCCATGTCGAAGGCCTCGAGCGCGCCCTTGACCTCGCTCTGCCGGTGCAGGGCCTTGCCGATCAGGTTGTGGGCGCGCGCCTGGCGGCCGCGGAACGACAGCGAACGGCGGGCGAGGTCGATGCCCTGGTCGAACTGGCCCTCCTGGCAGGCCACCACGGCGACGTAGTAGAGCGCGTCGGCATTGGTGGCGTCGTTGCGCAGGACCTCCGTGTAGCGGTCCATGGCGAGCGAAAGCTGGCCCTGGCGGTGGTGGGCGAGGCCCTGCTCGATCAGCGCGGCGGCGGCCTTCGGGGCGGGGCCGGGGGTGGCGGATTTGCTCATCGGGGTGGTTCTAAGCAGGGACGGGGGGAATGCCAAGTCGCCCCCGCGATGAGGGGTAATGCTGGGGCGGCATCCCGTCTTTCCCTCCCCGCAAGGGGGAGGGGAAGTGAGTATGCCTCGCGCCCGTGCTATGGCTTCTAAACCGGATTCCGTGAAAGGGCAGGGGCCAGACGCGAACCCATGAAAGACATCCTCGACAGGCTAGAAAAGCGCAGGGAAGAGGCCCGCCTGGGCGGCGGCGAGAAGCGCATCGAAGCTCAGCACAAGCGCGGAAAACTGACGGCAAGAGAGCGCATCGAGCTGCTGCTCGACAAGGGCTCGTTCGAGGAACTCGACATGTTCGTCGAGCACCGCTCCACCGATTTCAGCATGGACAAGACCAGGATCCCCGGCGACGGCGTGGTGACCGGCTGGGGCACCGTCAACGGAAGGGCCGTCTATCTGTTCTCCAAGGACTTCACCGTGTTCGGCGGCTCGCTCAGCGAGACCCATGCGCAGAAGATCATCAAGGTGCAGGACATGGCGATGAAGGCGCGCTGCCCGGTCATCGGCTTGTTCGACGCCGGCGGCGCCCGCATCCAGGAGGGCGTGGCCGCGCTCGGCGGCTACGGCGAGGTGTTCAAGCGCAACGTCATCTCGTCCGGCGTCATCCCGCAGATCAGCGTGATCATGGGCCCCTGCGCCGGCGGCGACGTCTACTCGCCGGCCATGACGGATTTCATTTTCATGGTGCGCGACACCTCCTACATGTTCGTCACCGGGCCTGATGTCGTAAAGACCGTCACCAACGAGGTGGTCACGGCGGAAGAGCTGGGCGGCGCTTCGGTGCACACCACCAAGTCCGGCGTCGCCGACGGCGCCTTCGAGAACGACGTCCAGTGCCTGTTGCAGATGCGCCGGCTGATCGACTTCCTGCCGTCGAACAACGAGGCGGGCGTGCCGGAATGGCCGACGCAGGACCCGGTCGAGCGCGAGGACCATTCGCTCGACACCCTGGTGCCCGATAATCCCAACAAGCCCTACGACATCAAGGAGCTGATCCTGAAGGTGGCCGACGAGGCCGACTTCTTCGAATTGTCGGCGGCTTACGCCCAGAACATCGTTACCGGCTTCGGCCGCATCGAGGGCCGCACCGTCGGCTTCGTCGCCAACCAGCCGATGGTGCTGGCCGGCGTGCTCGACTCGGACGCCTCGCGCAAGGCCGCGCGCTTCGTGCGTTTCTGCGACGCCTTCGGCATTCCCATCGTCACCTTCGTCGACGTGCCCGGCTTCCTGCCCGGCACGGACCAGGAATACGGCGGGCTGATCAAGCACGGCGCCAAGCTGCTGTTCGCCTATTCGCAGTGCACGGTGCCGCTGGTCACCGTCATCACCCGCAAGGCATTCGGCGGCGCCTATGACGTGATGGCGTCGAAGCACGTGGGTGGCGACGTCAACTATGCCTGGCCGACCGCGCAGATCGCGGTGATGGGTGCCAAGGGCGCGGTCGAGATCATCTTCCGCGCCGACATCAAGGACCCCGACAAGATCGCCGCGCGCACCAGGGAATACGAGGACCGCTTTCTATCGCCCTTCGTCGCCATGCCGGGGCGGAAGCACGATAATTTGCCGGTGTGACTTTCTTTACCCTCCCCCTTGTGGGGAGGGTCGCCCGCGGAAGGCGGGCGGGGTGGGGGTGCTGGCAATCAATCGCGACTCTGTCTATGTTACGCCTATGAACGAAAGCCTGAAAAAGCTTCTGGAAGCGGCCAAGACGGCCAAACAAAGCCCGGCGCAGCAGGAAGAGCAGCGCCGCAGCTTCGTCTATGGCAGCACCGCCTTTGAAAACAACCTGATCACGCGGGAAATGGTCGATCAGGAGGCTGAGAAGCTGGCGCGAGAGGCTGATGCCGGAAAGCGAGAGCGAACGGCGGAATAGCCGGGCGCTCGAAGCCCCGCTCATTGCCGACCCCAAGGCTCGCGCGGCCGTTGAAGCGCGCAACGGCCTTCGCCAATACGACACAGGTATCAAGACTATTGAGACCGCGCTTGAGCGCGGGTCGTTCAAACTGCGACCATCTCTCATTCTTGGACTTCACCGGGAAGCGCTTGCCGGCATCAGCAGCTATGCCGGCAATTTTCGTCCTGCGGGCGTGCAAATCCAGGGGAGCAAGCACGAGCCGGTCGGTGCGCATCTGGTGCCCGAGCTCATTGAGGAGATGTGCGACTATGTTAACGAGCACTGGGAGGCGAGCACGCCCATTCACCTCGCCGCCTATATCATGTGGCGTCTGAACTGGATTTATCCCTTTGCGGACGGGCCTTTCCGGAGTTAGAAATTTGTTCAGTGAAGCTTTGCTTGCAGTCCCCGTTGCGGAATTCTTTATCGGAACTAATTGGGGGGTCGAAGCAGAACGGGATTACGAATCAATTTTCGACACAAGAATGCCAGGCTATTTCAATTATGATCTCCTTGCGATCAAAGATGAAGTCATGTGCAAGATATTGAAACTTGCTTTGCCAGAGCAGAGTTGTCAGCGGCTGCTTATCTTGGGTTGAGACCAAAATGCAAACTTACATCCCGTCAAGCTTCTCTAGTTGCAGAGTCCATGATGGAACTGTCGTTCGATTGGAAGAAAAAGTGCTGGATTTTTGGTGAGCAGTCAGCTCCAGTTAATGACTCATTGCTTGCACCCATCAAAAACTCTTCTAACTGGAATTTGCCGAAGGCATGCCAGCTGAAACGGTGCTTTCCTGCCGGAGAGCCGATTCAGGGTGTCGCAGTCTTTTCAGTAGAGCGCCTGAGCGCCTGAATGAGTGCGACGAGAAATCTTTCGATCGGGGTGAGTATCCCGGATGACCACTATGGAGTGTGGCGGTGTAGCAAGCGTATCCCGCGGAAAAGGCAATGCAGCTTACCCGGGGCCGCAAAGAATGCGGGCGGCGGAGCGTTGGGTAGATGGGGATAGGAATCAGGAAAATACGCGAGCGCGATGCACGCATCCTTCACCCTCCCCTGGAGGGGGGCGCGAGCGAAGCGAGCGGGGGGATGAACCGCCTACGAAGCAAAGAAAGATGCGAAAGGCCGCGCAAGTGGCTCACCCCACCCCGACCGCCTTCGCTGTCGCTCAGCGATCGACCCTCCCCCTCCAGGGGAGGGTAGAGCGCGGCAGCCGCGCCCTCACACCCCCGCCACCACCCGGTTGCGCAATACGCCGATGCCGGTGATCTCGATCTCCACCGTGTCGCCCGGCTTCATGTTCTGCGGCACGCCGTCGGTGCCCATCCACATCACGTCGCCCGGCTCGATGGTGCAATATTTCGAGACCTCGGCGATATAGTCGGCGGTATTGAAGATCATGTTGTTGGTGGCGAAGCGGTCGGTCTCCTTGCCGTTCAGCCGGATGATCGTCTCCATCGTGTCGGGGTCGAGCCCGGTGACGATCCACGGCCCCATCGGCTTGAAGGTGTCGGCATTTTTCGCGCGCCACAGCGTGCGATCCTGCTTCTGCCAGCCGCGCTCGGAAACGTCGTTGCCGATGGTCCAGCCCAGCACGTGATCGAGCGCGTTCTCGCGGCTCACATTGCGCGCGCGCTTGCCGAACACCGCCACCAGCTCGCCCTCGTACTGGAAGGCCTCGCCCGCGTCCTTCGGCTTGACGATCTCCTCTTCGTGCGCGATCAGCGCGTTGTTGGCGCGGTAGCCGATGTCCGGCTTCTTGGGAAACGCCGGCTCAGTGCCGCGCAGCGCCGCCATCTTGCGCACGTGGTCGGCATAGTTGACGCCCACGCAGTAGAAGGTCGACGGCACCACCGGCACCATCAGCTTCACGTGCTTGAGCGGCAGCGTGCGGTCGGTGCGCCTGTGGGTGCCGAACGGCGTTCCCTCGACCGCGGTCACGCTCTGGCCCTCGAGGATACCGTAGCTTATCAGCGCGTCGCTCCTGAACCGGCACCAGATCGTCATGGCATCACCTCCATCCACCGCCGCCGTTCACGTAAACCGTGTCCGCCGTCATGAATTCGCAGGCATCCGAACACATGAAAAGCACCAGCTCGCCGATCTCTTCCGCGGTGCCGAAGCGCTTCATCGGGATGTCGTCGAGCATCTTCTGCTTCAGTTCCGGAGAGGTGGCCGCGGCCGCGGCGAACGCCGTATCGATCGGCCCCGGCGAGATCGACAGCGCGCGGATGCCCTGGGTGGCGAACTCGCGCGCCACGCCCATGGTCATGGTCACCACCGCGCCCTTGGCGGCGGCGTAGTGCACCGAGGTGCCGGGCCCGCCGCGCCGGTGCGCCATCGAGCCGACATTCACGATCACCCCGAACTGGTGCTCCAGCATGTGCGGCAGCACCGCCTGCATGCCGTAGAACGTGCCCTTCAGGTTGAGGTCGAAGGTGCGCTCCAACAGATCGTCGTCGATGTCGAGGAATTTCGAACGGCGCAGCGCGGCGCCGGCCGAGTTGAACAGGAAATGCACGCGGCCGAAATCGCCGACGGCAAGATCGATCATGTCCTGCACCGCCGCGCGTTTGGTCACGTCGATGGTGAGCGCCAGCCCCTGCGCGCCGGCCGCGTTCACGGCGGCGACCGTCTCTTTGACGCCGTCCTCGTTGATGTCGGCGGCCACGACGTTCGCCCCCTCGCGCGCGAAGATCTTGGCGCTGGCGCGCCCGATGCCGCTGGCCGCGCCGGTGATGACGATGGTCTTGCCTTGGAAGTAACCCGGTGTCTTCGCCATGGGCTCCCCGCTTTTTGTCGCGGGGAACCTAGCCTATCCGAGGCGCAAGGACGAAAGCTTTTTGGGGCTAGTAACTGGTGGTCAACTTGGTCAACCAGGCCGGCGAGGCGTTCACCAGCCCCGTCTCCAGCGTCTTGTCGAGCCCGCTCAGAATCAGCAGGCCGAAGGCGAGCAGCAGCACGCCGAGCGCGACCTTGCCGGTCTTGCCGGCCTTCATCAGCCGGTCGCGCCAGTGCATCAGCGCCTCGCGCGACAGCATGCCAAGCGCGATCAGCGGCGCCGCGGCGCCGATGCCGAATGCGATCATGGTAACGGCGACGGTGCCGAGGTCCTTGCCCTGCGCCGCCAGGACGGAGGCGGCGCCCAGGGTCGGGCCGACGCAGGGGCTCCACACCGCGCCGAGCAGCAGGCCAAGGGCGAACTGCCCGGTGAGCCCGCTGGTCGACATGCCGCCCGTCTGTGCGTGCGCCCAGTTGCCGAACGGGCCGGCGGCGACTGCCAATTGGTCCTGCAGGCGCGGCAGCAACAGCACCGCGCCGATGGCGATCAGCAGAACCGCCGCGACAGTGCGGAAGACGTCCTGGTCGAGCCCGATAGAGAAGCCGATCGTCGCGACGAACAGCCCGACCGCTACATAGGAGGCCGCTACGCCGGCGGCGAGCGCGACTGGGCCGAAACGGTGCTCGGTCAGCGCCGCCCCCAGCACCAGCGGCAACAGCGGCAACACGCAAGGGGAAAGCGTCGACAAGACGCCCGCCAGCAGCGCCAGAGCCAGCGTGCCCATGCTGCGTCAGATGGCCTTGGCCAGCAGGGCCTCGATCGACGCCAAATCGGTGTCGCCGGTCGAGCGGCCGACTTCCTTCTTGCCCTTGTAGACGATGA